>JAIRKW010000028.1 GCA_031259875.1 Campylobacteraceae bacterium | reverse complement strand
TTTCAACCTTGCCTCGGTGTTTTTCATCTCTATCTTGTTGATAGCTGTAACTTTTGCGATTATGAGATTTGGGCTTTTATCATCAAGTCTGATAGTTTTTGTTTTAAAGTCTTTAGTTTGAATGTAGGGCACAAATTGAATAATATTTGCGTCTTCGTCTTTAATGTAGATTTTGACGGCGTTTTCATCGTCTATTGTATAATGTACGATGTCGCCGTTGCTGATTTTGACATCTTTTTCGCAAATAATCTCATCGCCGTCTTCAATCTCGGGTGACATATTGCTGCCTTTAGCTACCAAACAATAAAGTTTTTCTATTTTACCGCTGCCTTTATAAGGGGCGAAGCCCCCGATTTTTTCGCTAATAGAACCACTGCCGCAATTAACAGCGGATATTATAGGTACTTTTTTGATGATTTGTGTCTCTTTGCCATAAAAATAGGAGATGTCTACTTTGTAATACTCGGCGATTTTCGCGGCGTATTTTTCAGGAATGCTCTCCCTTGCAACCCAATTGCCAAATACTTGAGGAGAGACTTGCAGGAAATTTGCCAGTTCAATGTTCTTTGTATTTTCTTGTGACATCATTTTTGATGTTGCTTCAAACACTCTATTCATGTGTGGTTACCTCTATTTTTGTGAAAATAATACACACATTTTGTTTATATCATTCTGAAATCAAATCAACAAAATGTGTATTTCAAAAAGGATATCACACACATTTTGTTTATCTATTTTTATGAGCAGTATTATCTTCTTGAAAGCTTGATGCAACACTATTTAGAAGAGTTTTTATGTATTTTATAAAAGCGAAAATATGGGTTCAAAAATACTAAAAGATATTGATTTTTATTGATATATACCATGTTTATAACGGCAGAAGAGGTAGTATTATGGTTTTTCTCAAATTGCCGCGTCATTTTGCAGCTTTTAATGTGAGTGCGATAACGATGAAAGAAAGGGATAGAAATGATATAAAAGAGTGAATTCTAGCGTTTCTCACACAAATATTGTTTTGAACAAAAAATAAAAAACAATTTTACGTTAATTTCAAATATGAGCACCAAGCGCCTTTCGTCATTTCTGTGAGAAGCGATAGTTTCTAAAGCAAGTGTCATCGCAGAGAAATCAAGTCTCCAAAAATCACAAGTGAATATAGGAAATCACTCTTTATCTTCAGAGCTGAGCAGAGTTTTGCAACAGGTATCCATCTTTTCAGGCTTGGAGTGCGAAGCGCACAACGCGGTAATCCACAACAAAAAGTTAAAAACCAAACTAAAAATATTAATCTCACACTACAAACTAATCATTTTCGGCATTTTTGTTTTATTGCAGCAACTTTTTTCTTGTTATTTCTACTTCTTCCGCACGATACTTAAATGCACAAATCCTACATTACATCATTTTTGTACGAGCCGCCCATTCCGTCATTCTTGCGCAAACGAAAATCCATATTCCTCCGTCATTGCGGGCTGCAAAATGTTCGTTTTTAAAGTTTTGAATTTTAAACCGCAAACTTTTAATTTTAACCTTTTTTATGAAAAATGGTTTTTGCAATGGGGCAAATACATTGAAAGAAGAGGGCGCAATGACAAAGTTTCTAACGATAAAAAATTAAAAACTTATCTATATCCCAAATCTCAAGCCATGTCTTTTTTAAAATATGCCACACCGTTAAATACAACAATCACTTCGCCGCTCTCGTCTGTAACCACAACATCGTAGTGTCCAATGGTTTTGTTTTTACTAACCTCTTTTGCTTCGGCATAAAATGTACCTATCTTTCCTGCGCGCAAAAATGTGGCTGTTGTGGACATTCCCACAGTGCATGCTACACCTTCCGTCTCATCAGCCGCAGAATTTGCGGCAAGCGCAAAGGCATAATCGGCAAGTGTGTACGTAACTCCGCCTTGAATGCGCCCGATGCCGTTAAGACAATGTTCGCCGCACTCCAAACTTACCTTGGCACGTCCGCCTCCGCATTCTAAAATCTTTATGCCCAAAAACAGAGCAAACTTGTCCTGCTTAACTAAATCAACGGCCTTCATCACACATACCTTGAAAATTATTTAAACGATTATTATAGCAAACTTGCTCAAAAATTATGCACTGCTGCGGTTGTTTTTTGATACAATGCAACCAATAAAATTTGCGTAATGTGGGCTGACAATGAGAGATAAAATTTTTTTAAACGAAGTAGACTGTACCAATAATATACAATCTATTCGTAAATTAGAAAATGGAAAATATGAAGTCATTTTTAAGAGAAATGAGAAAATATACACATATAATTTTAATAAAGTTGCCATAGGAAAAACCATTGATAATGGCAAATATGTCGTTCAAATCAATGGAAAAATCGTAAATAATATAAAAGAAATAATAAAATTTGACAATTTTTACCAGCTTACATTAGAAAATGGCAATATCAAATGTGCTCCCATAGAAGATACAAATCTAATCAGCTCTTGTCTTGAGAATGAAAAGTCAGCCAAAAAATTTAACTATTTCAAAGAGATTGCCAGTGAAGTAGGAATTCGCACAGAAGAGGGTACAAACATATTAAGTTCGCACTATAATAAAATTCAATTTATTCGCAACGATACTATTTTGGCAAATTACTTTAACGGTGAAATCGAAAACAACTATCAAAGCAATACTGCTCAAAATATCTTCCCTTTCGGATTTAACCCATCGCAAAAAATCGCAGTAGAAAACGCGATGAATCACAAAATAAGTATCATTCAATGACCACCTGGCACAGGAAAAACTCAAACGATTTTAAATATTATCGCCAATGTGGTTAAAGGCTGTAAAACTATTGCTGTAGTCTCAAATAATAATTCAGCAATCGAAAATATACATGAAAAACTGCAAGAATACAGTGTTGATTTTATAGTTGCAAAGCTTGGGAGCACTAAAAACAAAGAAAAGTTTATCTTAAAACAACATTCACCATCAAAAGAAAAGCTTGAATCTTGGTTGATTGATAAACTTCAAGATGCTGAAAATAGAGCCTCTGTATTGACAAATCAGATTAACGAGATTTTGAAAAGCAAAAATGAGATGGCAAAATTTTTAGATGAGCTTGATGATATAAAGACAGAAAAGAGATATTTTGATGAATTTAGCAAAGTAGACAAGCTGATACCATTGGTGCTTAGAAAATTTGTGCATTCAAATAAAATATTAGATTTGTGGCTGGAACTTGAGGGGGTTGAACACAAAATCAGCAGACTGCCACTATGGAAAAAGATTAAGTTTTATCTCATTTATAAGGTCAAAGTTGATGACTTTTTTAAGCAGAGTTACTCAAATATGATTATGGTCATTCAAAAACTATATTATGATACGCGAATCAATGAGATAAAATCACAGATAAAGAGACTGTCAGACCGCATCAAAGCAAATGATATTGATGAGAAAATATCAGAGCATAAAAAATTATCTCAAATCATATTTCAGTCTTATTTGGCAAAACGTTATTTAAAAAACGACAGAATAAAATACAATTTGCCTGAAGAGATTCGAAAAAATTCAGAGGATTTTATAAAGGATTATCCTGTCGTGCTTTCAACTACTTATTCTTTGCGCAACAGTTTGGACTGTAACTATATTTATGATTACGTTGTAATAGATGAATCATCGCAAGTTGATTTGGCAACTTTTGTTTTGGTATTATCTTGCGCTAAACATGCTGTTATAGTTGGCGATGAAAAACAGTTGTCAAACGTTGTAAAAAATGAAACGCGTAAAATAGATGAGATGATTTTTAGTAAATACGATATATCTGATAAATATAAATTTTCTGCCAACAACGCACTATCTTCCGTAACTGCCCTATTTGGAAATGAAGTGCCGGGCAGAACGCTGTATGAACATTATCGCTGCCATCCCAAAATCATTGGCTTTTGCAATAAATCTTTTTACGATAATCAACTTATTATCCTTACCGAAACAACGAAAAATACTTGCAATCCATTGAAAATTTACACGACAGTTAAAGGTAACCATGCACGAAAAAACCTAAATCAGCGCGAGATAGATGTAACATTTGATGAAATTGTGATGAAAGAAGGGTTTGATTTATACAATAACAGTGTAGGAATTGTTACACCGTATGTAAAACAAACAGATGCGTTAAATGAGAAATTGGGAAATATTGGCGCCAAAAAGACGGTTTTAGCAGCAACTGTCGATAAATTTCAAGGTCGCGAACGCGATGTGATTATTATTAACACAGTTGACAATAAAATATCAAACTTTGCAAGCAATCCAAACAGATTAAATGTTGCCGTTTCAAGAGCAAAAAACCAGTTAATAGTTGTAACAAACGGCAATGACCATTTGGCGCACAATAATATTAGCGAACTGATTGAATATGTTAAATATAATAATTTTGAAATCATAAAAAGTGATATTCGTTCCATATTTGATTATCTTTACACAGCATACTATAAACGCCGTAAAGTTAAAAAAGTATCAAACTATTACAGTGAAAATCTAATGTTTGATTTGATAGAAAAAGTCATTAAGGAAGAGGGTTACACAAATTTAAAATGCGCAACTCAATATCCTTTAAAAATGCTTTGCGATATTTCAAAATTATCAGGCCGCGAGCGAGAATATGCTACCCATAGTTGGACTTTAGTAGATTTTGTATTATTTAAAAAAACATCCAAAACACCGATTCTTACTATAGAGGTCGATGGCTGGGCTTATCATCATGCCGATAATAGTAAAAGCAATAAGCAAAAAGAGCGTGACTCAAACAAAAATAACATTTTGAAAAAATTTAACATTCCACTCATTAGATTTTCAACGACCGGCAGCAACGAACGTGAAACATTATCAAAAAAACTACGTGAACTAATGAGAAACTAAAGGCAGATTGACTGTATGGTCAATTTTAGTTTGAAGTAAAAGCTTAAATTTATGTTGCATCGCTATCACGCAGGTGAGCACATTTTTGCTTGCAGATTTTATATTTTAAAAATGAAAGTTTTTAGTTTCTGATATCTCTGCTCTAAGTCCATGATATCTGTCTGTTTTGCGAATCAACAAAGAATGTTGTGCAAATGGTGCAGACAAGTGCGATGGAAAAATTGATATTTTTGAATGGAGCGGGAAACGAGGTTCGAACTCGCGACCCCAACCTTGGCAAGGTTGTGCTCTACCACTGAGCTATTCCCGCTTAAAAGACTGGAATAATATCAAAAAAAAGCTTACAAGTAAATAGTCTTTCTTGCAAAAAATGGAAAAATACACTACCGTTAAAATATGTAAAATCTACTCCAAATAATGATATTTAGGATATATGTTTCTCAAAAATAGATATTTCAGCATTGTTGTGCGATAATTAAAAACTATAATTTTTAAACAAAGGATAACCATGAGAGGTTATGGAATGAAGGCTGTAGAACAGCCGTCATGGTTGGAAAAACCAAAACCAACAGCAGGTCCGTTTGATGCCATCATCAAACCAAAAATCGTCGCACCCTGCAGTTCAGATACGCATGTTATGCACGGTGGTTCGGCTCCGAGAGAAAATCTCATTTTGGGTCATGAAGCAGTGGGTGAAGTCGCAGAGGTAGGCGAGAAAGTTACAAAATTCAAAAAAGGCGATTTTGTAGTAGTGCCCTGCACAACTCCGGATTGGAATGAACCAGGTGTTCAGTACGGTACCTCTAATGCTCATGATACCGGTTTGATGGGAAGTTTTAAATTTTTGACGCAAAAAGACGGCGTATTTGCAGAATTTTTTCATGTAAATAATGCTGATGCAAATTTAGCACTTTTGCCAGAGGGCGTATCGCCCGAAGCAGCTTTGATGACTGTTGATATGATGTCTACGGGATTTCACGGAGTTGAGTTGGCAAATGTAGAGTTTGGCGACAGTGTGGCGGTTATCGGCATAGGGCCTGTTGGATTGATGGCGATAGCAGGAGCTGCATTAAGGGGAGCAGGGCGTCTTATAGCAGTCGGCACGCGAAAAGCAAGTATCGAGGTAGCGAAATCTTACGGTGCGACAGATATTATAAGTTATAAAGAAGGCGATATCGTCAAGCAGATAGTAGAATTAACTGGCGGAGGCGTAAAAAGAACGATTATTGCAGGCGGCAACGCAGAAACTTTTGCTCAAGCTGTGCAAATGACGCTTCCTATGGGAACGATATCCAGTATAAACTTTTTTGATATAAAAGATACGCTCTCAATGCCGGCGGCTGTTTGGGGACTTGGCATGTCAAATAAAGATATTCGCTGCGGCTTTTGTCCGGGCGGCAGAGTACGTATAGAACATTTGCTGCAGCTCATTAAGCATAAACGTGTTGACCCAACAAAAATTATCACACATAAATTTTACGGATTTGACAAAATAGAGGAAGCTTTTCATTTGATGGATAGTAAAACTCCTGACCTTATTAAGCCGATTGTTTATATAGATTAAAAACAGCGCGCTGCAAAAGCGCGCTTTTACTGTAAATTTTACATTTGCTCCGACAATCTTTTGATTTTAGCACCCAAAGATGATAGTTTTCCTTCGATATTTTCATAACCTCTGTCAAGATGATATAT
Source organism: Campylobacteraceae bacterium (assembly GCA_031259875.1). Classification (GTDB taxonomy): domain Bacteria; phylum Campylobacterota; class Campylobacteria; order Campylobacterales; family Campylobacteraceae; genus JAIRKW01. The sequence goes on along the minus strand of JAIRKW010000028.1, from coordinate 1,047 downwards.
ACGGTGTATTCTTGTCGTTCCTTCTGCTGCCAAAGCCGCTAAGATTAGAGCTGAACTTGCCCGCAAATCCGTCGCCATTACATCGGCTCCCGTTAATTTTGTATGACCGTAAACCGTAGCCGTATGGCTTGTTAATTTGATATTTGCCCCCATGCGTGATAGTTCGCTTACGTGCATAAAGCGGTTCTCAAAAAGCCTTTCATCTATAACGCTCGTACCGCTTGCTTGTGTGCAAAGAGCCATAAATTGCGCCTGCATATCTGTAGGAAACCCTGGATATTCGAGAGTCTCTATATCGGCAGGCAATATTTTGACACTTGGTTTTATTGTAATGGAATTTTCGCTCTTTAAAATTTCAAATCCCATAGAGTTTAGTTTTGAGATGAGAGCTTTCAAGTGTTCAGGGATAACATTTTTCAGCGTAATCTCTGAGTTTGTTATGGCTGCAGCACAAAGATAAGTACCTGCTTCAATCCTATCGGGAATTACAGCGAAGTCCGCTATGTCAAGCAGCTTGCCGCCGCTGCCTTCTATCTCAAGCTCTGCACTGCCGATACCTTTTATTTTAACTCCGCTTCTATTTAGTATTTCGCATAGCTGCACAACTTCAGGCTCTTTTGCCGCATTGCTAATCGTAGTTATGCCATGTGCCAATGCCGCCGCCATAATGATATTTTCACTTCCGGTGACAGTGATTTTATCAAAAACTATATTTGCGCCCTTAAGACCTTTTGGGGCAGAGGCGACAACATATCCTTGTCTTATATCGATATCCGCACCCATCATTTCAAGAGCTTTTAAATGCAAATCTATAGGGCGTTGTCCAATAGCGCACCCTCCCGGGAGCGAAACCTCACAATGTCCAAAACGCGCCAAAAGAGGACCTAATGTTAAAATGGAAGCTCTCATTTTGCGTACAATGTCATAATTTGCACACGTGGAGTTTACACTGCTCGTATCCACCGTCGCGCTGTTTTTAGCAAAACTCTGCGCCGCACCCAAGTTTTCCAAAAGCTGTAATAAAGTCCTTACATCCGCTACGTTAGG
>JAIRKW010000024.1 GCA_031259875.1 Campylobacteraceae bacterium | reverse complement strand
ACTTTTGAAACTATTTCGCGCTATCAAAGAAAAAAACTTGCAAGAGGGTTCGTAAAGTGAAAATTTTCGCTGGTTTTACGCTATTTTAGTTTTTTGCAGACATTGAGGATAATGGGGTGTGGAAATCAACACATTGAAACAAGTATGGTGAAGAAATTATTATTTTCATTAAAGCAAGAATAGTTCATATTAGAAACTTTGACGGATTAAGCCTGTGAGTTTAAAATATAGATGAATACGTGCATTCTTCGCGGCAAGCTTCCTGCAGAAAGCGCAGGTACACAGGAGTGATAAAATGAATGCGTTTCATTTGTCATATATATGAAGAAATGGATTTTAATATACTGCCATAGGCGTGTTGTAAAACAGTCGGAAGTCTGTAAAATCAGATAATAAAGGTTTTCATGAATCAAGAATTTATAACATTTATAAAAGAGCATCACGTCTTAAATATAAGCTCTCACGAAGATGGAAAAACTTGGTCTGCCAGCTGTTTTTATGCGTTTTTGGAAAAAGACAGCACGTTTGTTTTTGCCTCTGATAAAAAGACGCGCCACATGCAAAATATCGCCAAAAATCCATTAGTAAGCGGCACAATAACGCTTGAGACAAAAGAAATCGGATTAATACGCGGAATTCAATTTGAGGGCAGCGTTAAAAAAGCCTCTTTGAAAGCCAAAAAAGCCTATCTTCTCTCGTATCCGTTCGCCGCTGCACTTGCACCATCTTTATGGGAATTAGAGATAACCTATGCCAAACTTACCGACAACCGCTTAGGTTTTGGCAAAAAAATAGAGTACAGAGCAGAACGTTAAATTGCGTCAAAAAGTTTAAATCCAGAATAAATCGCTAATTTCCTATATATTTTTTTGCAATATGTCCGCTTTTATATCTGAAAAATCTGAACGCATGATATAAATTTTCCGCCGCAGCAGGTTTTGGAAACAACTCTTTGGAATACTTTTGTTTTACAAAAAATGCGTTACTTCCTGTGGAGCTTGTCGCGACCAATTGATAGCCTAATTTTGCCCCAAGCAGTTCAAAAGACTTTAATGACGCGCCCTGATTATCATCGTTTTCCCAAATATGATTTGCGTTATACTCCATTATCCATTCAAAATCGGGCGGAAATTTAGCATTATATTCTATAACAACGACTTTAGGCGCTACGCATGATATTGCCTGCCATACCCAATAATCATTGCCGTCAATATCTATACTTAATAAATCTATTTCTCCTGATATACCAAGCTTGTTTTTCAATATTAAGTCGTTGATAACTTCAAGTCTGTTTTCGGATATGGGTTTGTAAAAATTGAAAAGTATCTGTTTGTAATTTTTTTTGCTGCCCTCTATCCACAAGCCTTTCTGTCCTTTATGAAGCAAAAAGTGAATATTATTTTCTAAACCGTTTTCTGCACCGAACTCTATAAATGTTTTACCTAATTCTATTAAAAATTTCTGGTATTATTTTGTCTTCATCATTATGTTTTGCAGCTAAAGCAGTTTGAATATATCGGGTCGTCAAAACGCCGTTTCCTTTCACAATCATCAATATTTCTCTGAATCACATTTATAAAATCATTATTTAAAGCAGTCGGTTCCCCTTCCCGCAAAAAATCTCTAACTCTTCTTTAAAAAGATTTCATTCTGTTTTTTTAACTACATTTGCAAATTTCTGGCGTTAATCTATTAAATAAACATAAAAATAGTTCAAATCATTATGTCTTTTTTACTGTTTTCTTCTGCCAAATTTAGCTCTATATCACTGTTTTTCGCTATTACTATCCCCTTTTTGAGGATTTTTGCGGCAATTTTGCGCGCCTGCTTTAATGAGTGCAATTTATATGTGCCACATTGGTAGATATTTAACTCCGGAATACTTTTCTTATTTTTGACTTTCAATATATCTTCCATAGACTCTTGCCACGCTTTGGCTACTTTTGACTCTTTTGGATTTCCAATAAGACTCATGTAAAACCCTGTTCTGCAGCCCATAGGCGATATATCTATAATCTCAACGCTTTTATCGTTTAAATGAACTCTCATAAATCCTGCAAATAGATGCTCCAACGTATGCAATCCCTTCGCGCTCATTATCTCTTTATTGGGCTTACAAAAGCGCAAATCAAATACGCTTATAGTATCGCCCTTTGGAGTTTGCATAATTTTAGCAATACGAACCGACGGAGAAGGCATTTTTGTATGGTCAACCTTAAAACTGTCTAAAAGCGGCATATTCGTCCCCTTTTTTATAAAAAATTTTATAAATTATAGCCAAAAAAGAGCTATTTAGCTTATTTTTGTTATACTAATGACAACTTAAATTCCCTCAAAGGAGTAAAAGATGAAGCATATAATCGCAGCCTTGGCTATGCACGAGAGCGATATGAATGTAATAGACAAAGCTGAAGAACTTTCGAAAAAAACAGGTGCAAAACTTACATATCTGCACGCTATAGATACGCCTCTTTTCCACTTTTTTGGCTCCAAGAACATTAACGAGAGTGAAATTAGAGAGGAGATTATCAGTTCTGTCAAAAAACGCTCCGGCTCTAAAGATGTCAATCTCATTACTGCCGCCGCAAAAGGGTGGGAACTTATCCTCAAAACTGCCAAAGAGTTCAATGCAGACATTGTAATTTTGGGCAATATGAGCAAATCTCACGCTGTTGTCTATCTTGGTTCAACAGCCAAAAGAGTACTCGAAAAGATAGGTATTCCTGTATTTATCGCGCGTAATAAACCTGTAAATGGCAAAATACTTATCCCGACAGATTTAGGATTTTATACAATGAGTGCGTCTAAAGTCAAAGAGTTTTTAAAAACAGACTCTGAAATTACCTATCTTTACACTAACTCCACTACATTTGGCGTTACAGTCCCTTATGCTACTTTGGCGGTACAATCTTTAGAGTTTGTGCAAGAAGAGATTGACAAACAGATAGATGAATTCAAAAAAGAGAGAACAGACGCAAAAACCGTTGTTATAGATGCAGAAACCGTATCTGAAGCAGTGAGAGATTACGCACAGCAAAACGATTATACAACAATTGTTTTAGCTTCCAGAAACCTATCGGGATTAAACCCTATAATATTTGGCAGTACAGCCTCCAAAATAGCTCAAATAGCAGATACAAACCTGCTTTTAACATTTGTAGAGTAGCAACTATCGTATAAACCGTTCCCGCTCCTTTACTGGCGCTTCAAAAGAGCGGGAAATTCTCAATACAGTTTTAAATGTGCTATTATTACGAATATATTTTTCGTAAGGCTGGGGAGTGAGTACGATAAGGGAGTTTTTCAAAAACATTGAAAATTATAAAATATATAATTTGATACTGGTCTCTACAGTAGCATTTATTATTATGCTTGTGAGCAGTTTTTTTGACATCAGAAATGAGCTTAAAACTCTTGCCAACAAAAACCGCGAGCTTACAGTCAAAGATATACGATATATAATAGAATCTTGGATATTTGAGCGCATGAATGGACTTGAGATAAGAGTTCAATATTTTAATCAATACTATGATAATGAAAAAAATGTACAGGATTTTTTGAATATATATCTAAAAAGCAACAAACATTTTGATGCCGTTCAGCTTTTAATACCAGATATGTATTTTTATATAAATGATAAAAAAATTGACGATTTTAGAGAAGGCTACACATATTGGCACGGCAACAAACATTACTATAAAAATGGTGAGAGTAAGTGGTACCTTGACGAAAAATGGTTTCAAAACACAAAAAAAGAGTTAAGAACTACAATTGAAAAAGTAGACAATCACAAACTTCTTCGTGAAACAACATTCAATATTTGCACGCCCGTATTGAAAAATAAAGAATTTAAAGGCGTTTTTTGCGGTCTCATCAAGGCAAGTTTATTATTTGATAAAATCAAATCGCTTAATGTACCTGACAATATCTACTATTTTATGGGTGAATATGATGATGTCATTGCTCAAGACGGCAGCAATCAAAATGAACTTGAAAACAAACTTGCCAAAATCCGTACCAAAAGATTATCTGGCGGCGGATATACAACGCCAAGCGAAATGTATATTGAAGGTGACATTATCTCTATAGATAAAATTGTCGATTCTAATTGGTATGTCGCTGTCGGAATTAATTGGGAAAAGATAGAGAGCGACATGATCAAGCACTTTTTAAAACAAGCGCTTATAGTCTTTTTATATTTCGTAGCATTCATCATTATAGTAAATGCCTCATACACTTTTTTACATACAAGAGCAGAAATCAAAAAAAGAGAGTATAAAAAACTTTTAGAATACAACTCCCGCATGAGTGAAGTAGGTGCATTAGTATCGGCCATTAATCATCAATTACGCCAGCCATTGAACGCTTTAACGCTTATCATTAGCAACTCTTTGCAGCTTTTGAAAAAAATAAAAAGTACGGATGCAAAAAGCATAAGAGATAATCTAAAGCTATCACAACGCTCTATTGCAATGATGGATAAAACAATTGATATTTATCGTAATTTTTATAGAAGTTCTGATAATATAAGCGAGTTTGAATTGAGTGAATGTATAGAAAGCGTACTTTATGTCATGCACATGGACTTAATGCATAATAACATTACAATAGAAATAGACAAAAATGCAATTGAAGGACTCAAAATTCACTCATCTGAAAATTTTATACAACAGATTTTATTAGTATTGATACAAAATGCCAAAGACGCTATATCAGCCATACCTATAAATAAAAATGGGCTTAGCAGCAGAAAAATAGAGATAAACTTTGATGCGAACGATGAAAATGTAACGATTTTTGTCGCAGATTATGGCAGCGGCATTAGGCACGCAGCAGCAAACAAACTTTTTTCGCCGTTAAGCCGTTCGCATAAACCGGATGGATTTGGAATGGGACTTTTCTTCGCTAAAAAGTTGGCAAAAGAGAAATTAATGGGTAATGTAAAATTGATACAAAATTCCAAACCAACAATATTTGCTTTAAAAATCAAAAAAGATATTAGGGAGAAAAAATGAGTATTCGCAAAGCAACATTAGAAATGCTCGGTACATTTTCTATTTTGGTAGTAGAAGACGATGATATAGCACGAGCTATGATTAAACAAGGATTGAAAGAGCATTTTGGAGCATATTACGACGCAAGAGACGGACTTGAAGGACTTGATTTATTTAAAAAACATCGTGTTGATATTATCGTAGCTGACATTCATATGCCCAAACTGAACGGTTTTGAGATGATAAAAGAGATATTCGCACTCAAGCCTTCACAGCCGTTTATTATAATTACCGCTTATGATACAGACCAAAATATAGTAAGCAGTATCCACAGCGGTGCATTTAGTTTTTTAAGAAAACCTTTGGATATTCAGGATTTGCAGACGGCTATTTTGCTTGCACTATCCAAAAAGATAAAACAAAAACAAATTCGCTTAAGTCCGACTATAACAATTGATATAAATAAAGAGATTATTTACAAAAACGGTGAACCGCTCTTTTTGACGCAGATAAATAATAAAATTTTTTGGCTTCTGTGCTACAACCTAAACCGTCTTGTCAGTTACGATATGATAGAAGACTATGTATATTACGGTGACAGCGTCAATAAAAGCACAATACATACGGCAATGCTGCGCATCAAAAAACAATTAAGCGACGTGAATATAGAAAATGTTTCTAATTCCGGCTATATTATAAAGATATAATTTTTTTCAGTGATATTTTTGTCTGCGTTTGTCTTCTGATGAGCAACATTACATTTTCTAATTTTATATATTTAATTAAACAGTATTTTTTAATAACAAGCATAAGCTATCCAAATTGCGTCTGCCCTTTTTGCCCTATTTTCGTAATTTTCTCTCAATTGCCGCTGTTTTCAAAAAGTACTTTTTTATACATTTTCAAATGCAATGTATCTTTCTGAAACTTTTACTCTAAATATTTTACTGCTTGAATTTGATTTTAAAAAGAAGTTGAATTTTTGTGTCAAAAAAATGAAATCCCGCGTTTTTGACGCGGGCTTGTTTTTCTAGGAGTAAATTACTGTTTTTATTATAATTTTTCTGCGTTTTTAGCTAAATAGTCTGCTATACCTTTTGTATCTGCTTTGATACCCTCATCGCCTTTATTCCAGCCGGCAGGGCAAACTTCGCCGTGCTCGTTGGTATACAGCATAGCGTCCACCACTCTTATCAATTCATCGATGTTTCTTCCAAGCGGAAGGTCATTTATTACTGCATGTCTCACAGTGCCGTCTTTATCAATCAAAAATGAACCTCTCAAAGCTACACTATTATTCAAAAGCACATCAAAATCACGCGCTATCTGCTTTGTTATATCAGCTACAATAGGAAAACGCACATTACCGATACCGCCGTCTTTTACCGCGGTACTCTTCCAGGCAAAGTGTGTAAATTGAGAGTCTATGGAAACACCTATAACATTAATACCGCGCTTTTTAAATTCATCAAGTCTATGGTCAAACGCAATGATTTCAGACGGACAAACAAAAGTAAAATCCATAGGGTAGAAAAATACTACAGTTCCTTTTTCACCGAAATTTTTATAGAGATTAAAATCTCCGACTATTTGATTATCTCCCAAAACTGCAGCAGCTGTAAAGTCAGGTGCTTTATTTGTCACTAACATTTTTTTCTCCAAATAATAAATTTTATCAGTTCGTAAATTGTATCATCAAAATCATAAGTAATTGTTTAATTTTCTAAAAAATACGATATTTTTTATCTTATTTTATATTTTTGCTCCAAAAAAACAAAAAAATGACACAAAAAGTTACACTTTATCATTATTGAACTATTTTAATAACCATTTAAATAAGAGTTTGATATAGTAAAGCCCATCTTTTTTAAGGAGAAATAGTATGTCGGTTAAAATTACAGATTTATGTATTTCCTGCGGTTCCTGTATCGATGAATGCCCTGTTGAGGCGATTGTTGATGACAGCGATAACCCAACAGGAGACGGAATATATTATGTTTATGCCAATAAATGCGTCGAATGTGTAGGACATCACGATCAGCCTGCCTGTGCGTCAGCCTGTCCGACGGATGGCTGTATCGTATGGGACGCAGCAGCAGACGGTCAGCCATTTCGTTCCGAAATAGGCGCAGACCAACGCAAAGGCGATATTTCAGCAGCTTCATAATAGTATGGCGCGCTTCGATTTTATAATCGCAGCACGCCATTTTATGTAAAATAAAAAAAATTCTGCTATAATCTCACCCTTTATTTATATTGAGTAAAATATTATTGTCAAGGAGCATTATAATTATGGAGCAGACATTATCTATTATTAAACCTGATGCAGTCGCAAAAAATGTTGTCGGAAAGATTATTGACAGATTTGAGAGTAATAATCTTAAAATAGCAGCTATCAAAAAATTAAAATTATCCGAAGAAGACGCCGGTAAATTTTATGCGGTACATAAAGAGCGTCCTTTTTTTAAAGATTTGGTTCAATTTATGACAAGCGGAGCTGTTGTTGTTATGGTGCTTGAAGGCGAGAACGCAGTGGCTAAAAATCGCGAGCTTATGGGCGCAACAAATCCTAAAGAGGCAAAAAAAGGCACAATTAGAGCTGATTTTGCTGAAAGTATTGATGCAAATGCCGTTCACGGAAGCGATAGCTTAGAAAATGCGGCAACAGAAATAGCATTCTTTTTTTCAAGAAGAGAGTTGGCTTAACAATTGGAAATAGCTTTTAGAAAAATTACCAAAGAAGCTTTAAGTTTTGAGCTTTCCAGTGAAAATATAAAGTTTTTGGGTAAAGTTTTTAGAAAATCTTCCGATTTGGTTTTACTTAAAGCTGACTTACTCGGACAAATCGGTCATACCTGTGACAGGTGCGGAGAAGAGTTAAATTTAGATATAAATGAACCGCTTGAGATGCTTCTTTCAGACGGAATTTATAAAGGCGAAATAGATAATCTTGACATCGTAGAGTTTTACGGCGGAGTTATCGATTTTAATGAGATTTTGCAAAGTGAAATAGAGTCCATCAAAAGCAGCTATCACTATTGCAATAAATGTAAAAATTAACAAGGAGAATACAATGGCAGTCCCAAAAAGACGAGTGAGTAAAACAAGAGGTGCGAAACGCAGAACTCACTACAAAATCACTTTACCAATGCCTGTAAAAGCAAGCGATGGTACTTGGAAAATGCCTCACCGTATCAATAAAAACAGCGGCGAGTATTAAGAAGATATAAATGCTAAAAATCGCTATTGACGCTATGGGCGGAGATTTAGGATTTGCTCCCATTATAGAAGGAACCATAAAAGCTTTGGCGGAAAGGGACGATTTTGAGGCAATACTGGTAGGCAAATCCGATGCTATCAAACCCCTCATTTCGCCTATTATGCAAGAAAGAGTAAAATTTGTCGAAGCTGACGATGTGTTTGATATGCACGAATCTGCCACAGATGTCCTAAAACGTAAAGAGTCTACAATATATAAAGCTGTGGATTTGGTAAGAGAAGGCAAAGCTGACGCAATTGTATCGGCCGGACACAGCGGCGCTACAATGAGTTTGGCTACTCTTCGCATAGGAAGGCTTAAAGGCGTATCAAGACCTGCTATCGCTACTTTAATGCCAACAGTACATAACAACGCATCTACGCTTGTTTTGGATGTTGGTGCGAATGTTGACTGCAAAGCCGAACATCTGTTTCAATTTGCTGTAATGGGTGAGTGTTATGTCAAAAACGTAATGGGTATTAAAAAGCCGAAAATCGGACTTTTGTCAAATGGCGAAGAGAGCAGTAAAGGCAATGATGTTACCAAAGAAGCATATGAGATGATGGCAAAACTCAACTCATTTGTAGGAAATATCGAGGGTAATAACATCTTTGATGCTTCCGTAAATGTCGTTATATGCGACGGATTTGTCGGTAATATCGTATTAAAAACAAGCGAAGGTATTGCGGAGTCTATTACTAATATTATCAAAATGAACGTAAGAAAATCCCCGCTTGCAATTGCCGGTGCGGCTTTAATGAGAAAAGTCTTCAAAATACTCAAAAAACAAGTTGACTACGCCGAATATGGCGGCGCACCTTTGATGGGTGTAAAAAAATGCGTCATTATAAGTCACGGTAAAAGCAATGCCAAAGCTATTAAAAACGCTATTTTTCAAGCCCTTAATTTTGCAGATTCGCACGTAACACAAGCTATAGAAGAGGAGATTGCAGAATTTGAGTAGAGTTTATGCCTGCTTTAAATCCATTGGCGCTTACGCTCCAAAAAAGATTTTAAGCAATAGTGATTTAGAAAAAATGGTTGAAACCACAAATGAATGGATAGTCCAGCGAACAGGTATAAAAGAGCGCAGATTAGCCTCTGAGAGCGAATTCACAAGTGACCTCGGACTGAAAGCTGCCAAAACAGCCATCAAAAGAGCAGGCATAAAAACTAGCGATGTTGATGCCATTATTTGTGCTACGCTTACGCCTGACTTTTTATGTATGCCTGCAACCGCCTGTATTATAGCCTCAAAACTTGGTATCAAAAATGTTCTTGCTTTTGACGTAAGCGCCGCTTGCAGCGGATTTGTTTATATACTTTACCTTGCCAAATCCCTTATAGAATCAAAACTTCATAAAAATATACTCATTATCGGCGCAGAAAAACTAAGTTCAGTGATAGATTATACCGACAGAAATACCTGTATACTGTTCGGAGACGGAGCAGGCGCGGCAATCATAAGTGCAACAGAAAATAAAAACGAAGCAATAATGGATATACAAATAAGTGCAGACGGTGATTATGCGCACCTTTTAGTAGCTCCGCGCTCAAGAGTAATGTACCCAAAAGACAACAGAACGCTTGAATATCTGCAAATGGCAGGCAATGAAGTTTTTAAAGCAGCAGTTAAAACACTCACAACCGACGTGGTGGAAATTTTACAAAAAAATAACATATTCTCAAGCCAAATAGACCACTTTATACCTCATCAGGCAAATTTGCGCATCATAGAAGCTGTGCGCGAAAAGTTAAACCTTCCGCACGATAAAACAGTCTTGACTGTACAAAAATACGGCAATACGTCAGCCGCATCAATCCCTATGGCAATGAATGACGCTTATGAAGAAGGCAGGATAAAACATAGCGATTTGATACTGCTTGATACATTCGGCGGCGGATTTACATGGGGAAGCGCACTGCTTCGTTTTGGCGGAAAATAATGCGAAATTATGAATTATTTTCCAAGAGTATCTTTTCACACTTTTTTATCTGCTCATTGATGACTTGAATAATCTCTTTTAGCTCTTTTATTTTATCTTCCCCTTTGGCCTCGTCAAGCTCTGTTTTTAATGCAGTTTTTCGGGCGCGAAGTTTATCTATGAAAGAGGAGAGATTTTCATTCTCATTTTTTTGAAGTCCCAATATATTTTTAAGTCTTTCCAAAAATCCGCTTCTGTTTTCCATTATTACTCCTTTATCTCATTATTTTCAGACAGTACCGCTTGCATTGTTTCCCTTTGAGCTATATCTTTGTGAATAAAGATAATTTTAGCCGCCTGTATGAGGGATTTTGATATCTGTACAGCATAAGCATTATCATTCATCAATGAACTCCCAATCAGCGGCGATATACTCCCTGCTTTTAACAGCGTGCCAAGCGTAAATAAAGCGTTTTTATCAAATTTTTCACTAAGCATTTCAAGCTGTGCTATAAGTACAACTATAAGGTCTTCTTCATCGCTTTCGAAAACTTTTATCAATATTCTAAACTGCGTCAAAAGATACTCCCTGATAGAGTTATAGCCGTCTTTGATGCCTTTATTTGGACTTGCTATATATTTCGTTAAATTTTTCTGCAGATGTTTGACGTCTTTAAGCGCTTCTACGATACTATGAGCAGCCTTTTGCAACTGCGTCAAATCTTTGACTATATTTTCATTTTCACTCATACTTTGAGATATAACAACAAAATTTACTATTTTGCCGTAAATAGTTTTTATCTTCTTTTGATACATCTGCTCATAATCAAAATCCAGCGTTCCTGCGCGAAGCTTTATCACCTCCTCTGCACTTTTATCGGAATACAAATCTTTAGGCGTAATATGTATGCCAAAAGTCATTATATTTGTGGCATTTCGGTAAAGATGGCAAATCTCTTTGCACACTGCTTCACGTATAGCTTTTTCATGCGTAATAGAACTGCTTAAATACAAAACATCATCTTCGGCATTAGTCTTTTGACGTATGATTTTTTGCGCAACGGCAGCGATATTTTCTATCCACGGATACAAAAACGCTACACCAAAAACATTAATAGTAGTATGAAACAGCGCCAATTTCAGAGCATAATTACTCTCATCGATACCAAACGCAATGGCTTCATATCTTATAAGCACTATAAGCTGATAAATAAACACGATAGATAAAACGCAGATAAATATATTAAACGCAAGATATAAAAGCGCAAGCCGCTTACCATCTACATTAGAGCCAAGAGAACTGATTAACCCCGTCATAGTCGTACCAAGATTTGCCCCAATAACAATACCTAAAGCGTTTATATAACTTACTTGTTCCGCATTCAACGCCGCTATGGTCAGCACTATTGTAGCAAGTGAAGATTGTGTAATAATAGCTATAACAATTCCCAACGCAAAAAATATAATCACTCCCGTTATGCCATTCATAGAGTACTGCGCAAGATTAAAATCATTTCCTATCGCTTCAAAACCGTCTTTTATATAAGCCACACCCAAAAACAAAAAACCGATACCAACAAGCACCTGTCCGATGCTTTTAAATTTTTTGGAAGATTGCAGTAAAAATATAACACCGAAAATAATAACAGGCATAGCATATTTAGCTATATCTACTTTAACGCCAAAACCAGCAATAAGCCACGCACCGGAAGTTGTGCCGATTTGAGAACCAAACAGTATGCCGATACCCTGCACAAGACTAAGAAAACCCGCACTTAAAAATGAAATACTAAGAAGCGAAACAAGCGTGGAAGATTGCATGATAGTAGTGGCTGCTATGCCAAAAAAAATACTTTTTAGCTTTGTAGACGTTTGACGGCGCAAAAATAGCTCCAGCGCACCGCCGCCGGAACTCTTAAAACCCTCCCCCATTGCTACCATGCCAAAGATAAAAATTGCAATACCGGCACTCAAAAGCAATATATTTTCACTCTTGAAAAACAGATATGAAAGAAACGCCAGCCCTGCTATCAAAAAGACTCTTTGCACCGTTTACCTTTCTGATTTTTCATTAGGATAGCATATTTTTTACCAAACTACGCTTACTAAACTTTTTTGACAATCAGCATTAAATATTATTATCACCTCTAAATAGTATATTAAATCAATCGAAATACTATTGTATATTTAGAAAAAATGTGTTACAATTACTTTTTCGTCTGAGGAGCGAAAAAAATTCAAATTTTCTTGATAATAGTTATTACAATAAGCAGATTTTTAGTTTATTTATTTATAATAATCATTATCACTTATTTTGATTCACAAAAGGAGTAGTACATGTCCGTACTTGTTATAGGGGCAGATGAGATAAATCCAATAAAAGCAGTGTTGAATAACCTCGGAGCAGATGAAGTTGTTCATTGGGATGCTAGAAAAAAGAGTAGCGTTAACAGGAAAGTTATTCCTCAGAACACTCAGTGTATAGTTATGTTGACAAGCTTTCTCAATCATAACACGATGAAACTCTTCAAATCCGAAGCTAAAAAACGCAATATTCCGGTAGTTTGTGCAAAAAGAAGCGTAAGCTGCGTATATAGTGAATACTGCAAAGTATTTGGTTTAAACAGAGATTACAAATGTGATGAATGCCAAAAGAGTCTTTAAAAATGCTTTTTGGTTTTGAGAAAATGGATGGGAAGTGGATAGAGAGAGTCCCTGCACTTTTTCACTCTTTTTCGCGTAAAGAGCAGCGAGAGTTTTTCATCAATCAATATAACTGTTGTGTCGGCAAAAATGAGCGGATTGCTTTTAAAGGTGATTTGGGCTGTTTTAGTCTTTTTGAAATTTTCCAAAATGAGATATTCTCAAGGCTTAATGTAAAAAACCATCTTCGTCCAAATACATTAAAACTATTTGACCCATATTCGGCCGTGTTAATTGCTCTTTTCCTCAAAAAAGATTTTGATAAATTAAGAGCAGTGATAAAAGCGAACGCACTGCTGCCAAAACTTCCTCAGGCAATGCTTATTTTTAGAATATTTTCGTCTGAAAACTACGGAATAATATTTGATGCAAAAGCCCTTTTTTCCGAGTTTGTATTGGAAAAAATTGCACGTAAAAACCCGGATAAAGCCGTATATTTTAAAGACGATTTAATTGTTATTGAAAAGGATGGCGAGTGCTTACTTAGTATTATGTTGTGTTTTAAAAGATTTGACAAAGATAAGATGTATCTTATGAAAGATGAGATAGATGAGGCTTGGAGAAAGATTGCAAAAAGCAATATAAAGTTTTTGTATATCGTTTTTCCTAAAAATAGCGCATTTAAGCGCCACATAGAGGTTAAAAACCCATGCTTTGCTGACTCTTTGGTAAAGCTTGTTCCATATACCATTTAAATTTTAGGAGATAAAAATGTCAATAGCTATCGTTTACGGAAGTAGCGGCGGCAATACTGAAGGTGTTGCTAAACTTATTCAGAAAAAACTTGGGAAAGAGGCTGATTTGGTAGATATCAGCAAAGCTGATGCAAATAAAATAAATAGTTACGATAAACTGATTTTAGGCACATCAACATGGTATGAAGGCGAATTGCAAGACGATTGGGATTCGTTTGACAAAGAGGCACTTGAGCTTAGCGGTAAAACCGTAGCGCTTTTCGGACTTGGTGATCAAGAGGGTTACGGCGGTGAATTTTGCAACGGCGTAGGAACTTTGTATGAACTAAGTCTAAAAAAAGGCGCTAATATCGTAGGAGATAAAAATTCTACTGAAGGGTATAGTTTTGAAGACTCAAAGGCTGTAGTAGATGGAAAATTTGTGGGACTCATCATCGATGAAGATAATCAAAGCGATCTTACTGTAAGCAGAGTTGAACAGTGGGTAGAGAGCATAAAGCCGGCTTTTTAATTTTTTAAGGTTAGTTTTGCGAAAGCAAAACTGCCTGATTCTATCATTTTTAAAACTATTCATCTCTTTTTACATCAATATATTGTTTCGTTTTCTACTAAAAAGCAAGAAAAACTAACATAATAATACAAAATTTGTTTGATTTGAAGAAAAATAAGATAAAATATGTCTTATAAACAATAAGATACAAGTTGGTACAAAATCTTATTCAAATCAAATTTTAAGGAGAAAAAATGTCTATTGCTATAGTTTACGGAAGCACAAAAGGCAATACAGCAAATGT
>JAIRKW010000131.1 GCA_031259875.1 Campylobacteraceae bacterium | reverse complement strand
TCTTTTTGATTTGTTAAAAACTGCAGATAATCACTAATATTAATAAGTGAAAATGTAATTAAAAATATCATAAGTCCCGGGAAAAAGCTGACCCACCAAGCCACGTCTATAACCTCTTTTCCTTCAGATATGATATTTCCCCAGCTGATATCCGGCGGCATAACACCGATTCCTAAAAAACTAAGACCGCTTTCGGCCAATATCGCCCCGCTTAGCGAAAATGTAAAACTTATAAAAAAGATAGGAGCTAAAATAGGAGCGAAGTATTTAAATATGATTTTTAGTTTTGATACGTTTGCAAGCCTCAATACTTTTATAAAAGGCTGTGAATTTATGGCAAAACTTTCGCTTCTGACAAGCCTTGCCATACTCATCCATCCAGTTACGGATATGACGATAATGATAGTTAAAGCCGAAGCATTCACATAACTTATGAGAGCTAGCAAAAGGAAAAATGTCGGAAAGGTTAAAAACAAGTCTATCATCACGACGATAATTTTATCTGTATTTTTTGCAAAAAATCCCGCACTTACGCCTATGATAAGACCGATTAAACTTGTTATCGCCGCGCTGCAAAATCCTATCAAAAGCGACACTTTTCCGCCTTCGATTATGCGGGCTAATATATCCCGCCCCAATCTGTCAGTACCTAAAATATGCGAAAAATCAGGAGCTTGCAACAGTGCATTTACATTCATGTCATAAGGCGACAAAGGATATACAAATCCGCCCAAAAACGACAATAAAACCACAAAAGCCAAAATCGCAAAACTTACTTTGGGCGCTTTTTTCACTCTTTTTCCTTTTTATGATTTTATTTATGCATAAAAACTTATTGAACTGTTGCCAAATTTTTTACTTTTTAAAAGCTTAAACTCTTTTACATATTCTGGCATTTTAAAAGAGCTTATGTGCTCAAACGCACCAAGCCTCACTTTTGATTTTGGCAAAGAGCCAAACAACTCCAATGTTTTTTCATAAATGCCCTCCATGCCCTCTCTGATATCAAACGGCGGGTCAAAGTAAAAAAACGCCGCCTCTTTCAAATTTTGCGCAATTTGAGGCAGCTTGACAAATGTGTCGCCCAAAAAACAGACGCACTTTGCTTCGTCTAAATTTTTGCAATTTTTTGTCAAAACATTAAACGCCGCTTTATCTTTTTCTATGAAAAAAACTTTTTTTGCTCCTCGGCTTAACGCTTCAAGCCCCATACTGCCGCTGCCTGCAAATACCTCTACAAAATAAGCGTCTGTAATGTCAAATTGAACAGTATTAAAAAATGACGATTTTAATATAGATTTTGTGCTTCTTGTCGTCTCGCATGATGGCAAAAGCAGTTTTTTGCCCTTAAATCTGCCGCCCGCAATTACCGTATGCAAACTATTTTGCGCCAATTTTAATACCTCATTGTAAAAAATATCGGACAAAATTGTAACATACTTTCTCTATGCCGCATGCTAAATAGTTTAAAAAAGTAAAAATAAGGGGTTTATAATCGTTTTTTAAATATCCTATAGGCTTCGTATAATTTTAAAAAACTCGGAGTTTTTATGAAGCAAATTTTAATGGGCAATGAAGCTATAGCGTTAGCGCTTATGCATTCAAATATTCAGATGATTTCGGGATACCCGGGTACTCCTTCAAGCGAAATTATCACCAATTATCAAAAATTAATAACCAGGCACAATATAGACGCTTACGCACAATGGGCAACAAATGAAAAGGTTGGTTTTGAGGTAGCGTACGCAGGAGCGATAACGGGTAAAAGAGCGTGTGCGACCATGAAACAGGTTGGTCTTAATGTAGCAAGCGATGCGCTGATGAGCGCGGCTTATATCGGAAACACAGGCGCTATGATTTTGATAAGCGCCGACGACCCGGGATTTTACTCATCTCAAACAGAGCAGGACAGCAGAAGTTTTGCCAAATTTGCAAAAATTCCAGTATTTGACCCGTCAACTCCGCAGGAAGCTTACGATATGACAAAAGCGGCTGTAGAACTTTCCGAAAAATTTCAAACTATAGTTATGCTTCGTCCGGTTATGAGAGTATGCCACGCAAGAGAGATTTGCGAAGTTGACGAAGAGCATATTTTTGAAGGCAGAAATACAGGTTTTAAAAGAGAAATCTCAAGATGGGCTGCCGTACCGCGAGGCGGAAGGTTTGCTCAAGGCATAGAACAGATAGAGCGCATAGAAGAGTTGAAACGCTGCAACTATGAAATGTTCATAGAGCCGAAACTGAAAAATTTAAAAAACCATAAAACGCTCTGTCTTACCAGCGGAACAGGGGACGGCTACACAAAAGAGTGCTTAAAGGAAACAGGTATCAAAGCAGATGTTTTGAAGATTGATATGCCCTACCCTCTGCCTAAAAATGAACTTGAAGAACTGTTTGAAAAGTATGAGCAAGTAGTTATATTTGAGGAGAGTTATCCATGTATGGAAGAGCAGCTCTCAAGCGAAAAACTTCATGGGAAAATGACAAAAGACGTACACGTGATAGATGAATTTACAAAAGAGAGAGTTTTGCAAGCTTTTATAAAGATAGGGCTTTGGGATAAGGAAAACATCTATAAAAACGCTCATTATGACAAAAAACTAAGCGTGCGCCCTCCAAATCTATGCCCGGGTTGTCCTCATAGAGATATATATTTTGCGATAAAAAAGACATTCCGCGAAAAAAGCTCCATATTTCCTTCGGATATCGGCTGTTACACTTTAGGGCTTAATCAAAACGCTATCGATTTGGTTTTATGTATGGGCGGAAGTATCGCAGCTTCAAGCGGTTTTAGTATAGCAGATCCAGAAAAAACGGTAGTTGCGACAATAGGAGACAGCACATTTTTGCACGGCGGAATACCTGCGCTTATAAATGCTGTATACCAAAAACATAAATTTATTTTAGTCATTATGGACAACTCTACAACGGCAATGACGGGACGCCAGACAACGCCTGAACGCGCAAATCCAGAAAATATCGACATAAAACGTATAGTTGAGGGATGCGGAGCCGTCTGTCATGAGCATATATATAAGCCAAACATCAAAGAGACGAT
>JAIRKW010000080.1 GCA_031259875.1 Campylobacteraceae bacterium | reverse complement strand
AAACATACCAAGACAGAATGAGTCTGCTCCGTATGCTTTTTCTCCTATATCTGATTTATCACCGCTTGTATCAAAACCAACATTTGCCTGTGCCGCGCTAATTTGTGTGCATTTATACTAAAATGTATCGATGACTTATGCCATAAAAGAGTGCTCTTAAAAATATTACAGGAGAATAAGAATATATAAGACTTGAGTGTTGTTTTAATAAAAAGTATGCTTAAATTACTTTTAAGACTATCTCTCTAGGAAAATTTTTGATAACTACTATTATTATATACCTTAAATTATTCATAAAAAACTTTTGGGATTATGTATGAAGGTTGATTAAAAAATCTTACTTTTTGAATTATTTTATCTCTAACCCGCTTTTCCTATTTTTACTGAACTCGCGACATTTTTATATCATGTTCTGCAAATAAAACTAAGAAAATATTTTCAAAAAACATATGATAAAAATGATATTTTTGGTTGTTAAGCTTAAAGGATTATTCTGATAAATCACACTGTTCTTAAAGCAATGTGCTCGGCCGCTGGAATTATAAGATGCATAGATAGCCGACACAACAAAATGTATCAACTACCTATATAAAAATCATGCCATATCTAAAATCAGCAGGCTGTAAAGCATGTCTACAGTAACGGATTGTGATTTGGCATGATAACAGTCGCTTTTTTAGAGTTTTGAGTAAAATCTCAACTCAAAACTCTACTTCGCACCTTTTACCAACTTTCAAGATTCCATATGATAGAGCCTTCAGAGTCAGGTTGGAACCAAACTTCAGATATTGTTCCCAGGATATTTCCAGTATTTTCTCTATTATAGCGCTCAGAATAATGGTCATCATTGCGTCTATACTTTGTAAAACCGTTTTCTTCAAGAATTTTTTTGTAATAATCAGCTACAGATTCATTGTAATATCTGTTTATTAATATTCCGCGAAACTCTCCTTGTATTTGCGACTCTGCAAATACAGACTCAAATTTTGCTTTAGTGTAATCCTCTCCGTCAAGACCTAACTCTATATGCGACACATTATATCCATCATCACTCACCCTAACACTACTGCTGCCGTTTGAGTAGTATATTGCATCTGGCTCGCTGCTCTGTCGACTAGTGTCCAATGTAAATCCTTTGCGTGTTGTCAGATATGAGATAAACTCATCAGTATTTTCTACATGATTATATTCTCTTCTAACATAAGTCGAAAACGGCAATATACCGCCTGTGCTAAAAGCTGGAAAATACTCTGATGGCGGGAGAATATCAAGCATATTGTCTATAGAGTTGATATCAAAAAGTGAAGTTAAATCGACAGGATTTGAACTATAAATAGCATCCAGTTCGTATTCTACAGCTGCTCTAGCTCCTTCAAGAGTGACATCGTTATCTTCATACCAATAAAATTTAAGATTTGAGCCCTCTTTTTCAAGACGCGCTTTTATATACCCTTCCCACTCATCATATACAATAACATCCGATGTCGAAGCATTTATCTCTTTAATTTCTATAAGTTTGCCTTCTCCGTCAAGTTTCCAGCTGCCATTTATCCAAGCATACGATTTTATTTCATCCGGCTTCAATACCAATCGATATTTTCTAAAGTAGTATGTACCCTCAAGATAATCAGGCAGCGATACGACGCTTGGCTCTTTTATGATTGCTTCGAAGTATTCAAGCGGGTCATAAGAGGTTACTGCTCCGCAAGCTGCTCCAAGATATGAAGAAGAGCGCACTTCAACATGCACATGCTCTGCTGAATTTGCATCGCTGTAACCAAGTCCAAGATTGCCTTGTATACCTATAGATGTATTTTTACTATAACTCTCTCCTTGTGTAACCTTTATATCTCTAAGATGCAGATAACCTATCCTTACCGTTTCACCTTTTATTTTGGTTTCAATGATAACTCTGCCTTTGTCTTTATCTACTAAAACTACTTTGCCTTCAGTCAGAGAATAGACGGTTTCATCGGCTGTTTTATCTCCGGCTACACTTTTTGTTTGAAAATCTACGCCTGCGTGTCCACCGTCATATCCATCGCATCCGCTTTGATTTTCTTTTACTGCTTTATAACCATTATAGTTATAATTTATATCTTTGGCATCTTTGTTAAACAGAAGCGACGCTATAGCACTGTAAGCTTTTAGTCTATCTGATGTTTCATCTAAATGGTCTGTTACCTCTTCTATTGTAACGCTTAAATTGTTTTCTTCGTAAAATTCATCTCCATCTTCCGGGCAGCCTATTAACTCTTTGTCATCCACAATTTGAATATAATTATCGTTTCCTCCCTCATTAATACCAAGTAAAATTCTAGCGCTTGTTGTAGAATCGGGGCTTGCGCAGCTATTGGCAGACTTCTCATAAGTCAAATTGGATAGTTGAACTATTTCATTATCATTAGAAGATTCCGGTTCTTGCCAAGTTCCCAAATTAACATTGCCTATAGAAAAACTGGTATGTCCGCCTTTATAAGTGATAAACTGTCCCAAGTTTGTCGTTTTATTTTCCAGCTCTTTACTGCCGTCTTTAGATACTGACTTGTAAGGCAATCCGCTCACAACAGAATCTACAAACTGTTTTATGACTTCATCGCCCCCAGTTGGTTCTAATACTCCATCTATCGGAGAACTTGTCTCCTGCAGTTGTTCTGAACTGCTGCTAGAAGTACCTCCGCCTCCGCACCCCGTTAAAATACCTGTAAGCAAAGCTAAAAATATCAGCTTAAGCAACTTTCCCATCCCTTACTCCTTTAATTGAATTTTTCAAAATACAGTGAAATCGTTTGAAGATAAATGATATGCAATCTTGCTGTTTTATTTCGGGCAGTTTGGTAAATGATGATATATACACATCTGATATAAACAGTTTGAAGACATAGCGGTGATAATATGCATGGCAGTTGTTTGATACAAATGGCTTGAATATGTATATTGAAGATATTTTTGATATTAAGTCGGGAAATGAAAATTTAAGAGATATCTTTAAGCTTCTTCTAAGGTAAGTCTCTCTCTCTCTCTGTAAAAAATTTTGATAAAGGATATCATGATAAACCATCTTTTGTAAAGATAAATAATAAAATCACAATTTTATATGAATTACTATTAAAACAACCTTTAATTAACCGTGATTTATAAAAATAGCTCAAATGACAATAAAAATAAAACTATATGAGAAATTTGATTTGCATTTAAAATAAAAAATGAATCTATTTTTACACTTATCAGAGATTTAAGCACGGCACAATTTTGACTTACAAAAAAAGTATACAGTTATAGCTTTTCCATACTCTTAAGTGATAAACCGCCCTCATGGTAACAGAGTGCATAGTCATGTCCGCAGCTTTGCAATTGCAATATGTTCAGAATGACTGCTTTTATGCTGCAGGAGTGCAATGACAGTGGAAATTGTGAGTTTTGCGTCAAAAATGTTGTGGAATAGAAGCAGTGGTGACATTTCAATATAATATTGTGTTAGTTCAAGCACAGTGAAAAGATATGAGCAATAACAACCTTTGTCTTGGCTCAATGAGTTGAAGCTATGAGAGCAAAGTATAGAGTTTGGATTTCGCAGCGTTAGATAAATTTGAGAAAGAGTTAATAAGCTGTATTTCATACAATTTAATTTAGTGTTATTGTCACATGAAATGCAAAGCTTGTGTCAGCTTGGCTGTTAGCTAACAGTACAAAAGCTGCAAATATGTTATTTTGATACAGCTTTACAAAATTTAGCTATTGTGAAAAGTTTGTATCGGTTCAATGCAAAAACATCATGCAGTATGGCTATGCCTGTAAATTTGATGTAACTCTTTGCGTTGGTTCAACTTCAAACACACTTCCCATCTTTCGCCGCCCTATATATAATGCTTAATGCAATGTTTGTTTCGATTTAACCGTTACAATGTTTAAAACTTCAATCAGCGCATGGGTTTCATATCAATGTTAAACTGCTTAGCATTGCTTAAGATGTGCGAATTTCGAATAACATTTGTGTTGGCTTAATTTTGGCGCAGAACTTCGATACGGTTGATAAAGTTATATTTTAATACAACATTTTACATCGGCTTAACCAAAGTGTGAATTTAACAAACAGATATGAGAAAATTAATTTCGATACAAAAATTGTATCAATTCAACGAAAACCACTGTTATAACTTTTCTTTCTTTGGCTTGATTTCAAAGTTCTTGCGGTTCAATAAATTTCAACACGCTTACACAACAATTATAGACTAAACTCTTATATTATCCTGGCATTTCTATCAAATATCTTTTTGATGACAACATAAAACAGCGGGACAAAAAATATCGCCAAAGCAGTCGCGCTTAGTGTTCCTCCTATGATACCTGTTCCTATAGACGTTCTGCTGTTAGCCCCAGCTCCTGTGGATATGGCAAGCGGCAAAACTCCAGCTACAAACGCTAATGAAGTCATAAGTATCGGTCTTAACCTCAAAGCTGCTCCTTCAATAGCGGCGGCAAAAAGAGGTTTGCCTTTTTTGTAAGCATTTTCCACAAATTCTACTATCAAAATTGCATTTTTAGAAGATAGCCCTATAGTCGTCAGAAGTGCAACCTGAAAATATACATCATTATTAAGTCCTCTAAGATAAGCGGCGCTCACCGTACCTATGATGCCAAGAGGAATTACCATCAAAACAGAAAACGGAATAGACCAACTCTCATACAGAGCAGCTAAACACAAAAAGACTATCAAAATAGATATGGCATAAAGTTGAAAAGATTGTCCGCCCGCCAAACGTTCCTGAAAAGAGAGTCCGCTCCACGAATGAACAGTCCCTTTCGCATTTTTGAGTGCAATTTCAGTCATCTCATCCATCGCAGAACCAGAACTCACTCCAAAAGCCGCCGCTCCTTGGAGCTCATATGAAGCGAGTCCGTTATACCTTGTAAGACTATCCGAACCAAATTCCCACTTTGTGTCGGCAAATGCCGAGAAAGGCGTCATTTTGCCCTCTTTATTTCTAACGCTCCAAAGATACAAATCTTCGGGCTTTGAGCGAAACTGCATATCGCCTTGCATATAGACTCTTTTGACTCTTGCTCTGTCTATAAAATCATTTACATAAACTCCCGACCAAGCCGCACTCAAAGTATTGTCTATATCGTTTAGACTGAGCCCCAAAGCAAACGCTTTCTCCTCATCATACACTACTCTTAGTTGTGGATTTTCCTCTGCGTTATCAACTCTTATCGATGATATTTTGTCGTTTGTCTCGGCTTCTTGTACGATAGCGTCCCTAACAACCCTAAGTTCATCTCTGCTGACAGACGCGTCTGCTTGTATCTGCATTTCAAAACCGTCTGTTTGTCCCAATCCTTGAATTACGGGCGGATTCATAGCGATAACTTTGGCGTCTCTAATGAAGTATTCAGAATCGCTGTTGGCAAACATTTTAGATGCTCTCTCTGCAATAACATCAGCTCTGTTATAAATCCCCTCTCTATCATCCCAACCTTTCAAAGATATAAATGCCATACCACCGTTTTGCCCGCTTCCGCCAAATCTAAACCCTGCCATAGTGAAAATAGCGTTTGTGTTATTTGCCTCTTGATTTAAAAAATACTCTTTTACAACTTCGGCAACTTCAGCGGTTCTGGCAGTCGAAGCACCTATTGGCAACGTAAATTGCACCATAATGCTCGCTTGGTCTTCTTTTGGTAAAAAGCTTGTCGGAAGATTCACAAAAATCACCCATAAAGCTGCTGATATCGCCACATATCCACACATCCACCGAATAGGTTTAATCAAAACATTAGATATGCCGTTTCTATATTGTCGTGTATATTTGTCGAATTTTTCATGAAACCACGCTATAAAACCTCTTTTTTTGACGTGCTCATCGTGTGGTTTTAGTATCGAAGCACAAAGAGCTGGTGTTAGTGTCAGCGCAACAACAACCGAGAGAAGCATGGAGGAGACTATCGTTATGGAAAACTGTTCATATATAACTCCGGTTGAACCGCCAAAAAACGACATTGGCAAAAATACAACCGACAAAACGGTAGCAATACCGATAAGTGCGCTTGTTATCTCTTCCATGGATACAATTGTAGCCTCTTTTGGAGAGAGTTTTTTTTCTCTCATATTTCTCTCCACATTTTCCACAACCACAATAGCATCGTCCACTAACAAACCGATAGATAACACCATAGCAAACATTGTCAGCGTATTTATCGTATATCCAAACACGCTCAATATTGCAAATGTTCCAAGAAGTACTACGGGAACAGCAATAGCAGGAATGATAGTAGCGCGCCAGCTTTTTAAAAACAGATACATTACAAGCACAACTAACAAAATGGCTTCAAAAAGTGTTTTAACAACCTCTTTTATCGAAGACTCTATGAAAAGTGTAGTGTCGCGCGGATAGGCTATTTTATAACCTTCAGGCAAAGTAGGTTCATACTGTGCTAACAATTTTTTGACATTGTTAGCTGTTTGTACGGCGTTTGCTCCGGAAGCCAACTGTACAGCTATACCGGCCGAAGAGTAACCATTTAATTTTGTAATTGTCCCGTAATTTTGACTTCCAAGTTCTACTCTTGCAACATCTTTGAGGTACACAACAGAGCCCTCTTTGCTGTTTTTTACTATGATATTTTTAAACTCTTCTGCGGTGCGAAGTTTTGATCTCGCAATAACAACAGTGTTTAACTCTTGGCCATCTTCGACCGGACGTTCGCCGATTTTTCCTGCAGATACCTGCGCATTTTGCAAATTTACGGCATTTTCAATGTCTGAAGGCATCAAGCCGTAAGCTTCCAATTTTATAGGATCAAGCCAAATTCTCATGGCATATTGTCCGCCGAACACCTGCACGCCGCCAACTCCATCTATTCTTGAGATAGCGTCTTGCAAATTGCTCACAAGATAGTCTGCTACATCTATATTGTCAGTGCGGTTTAACGAGTCGTACACAGTAGCCATCATAAGAAAATCGGTCTGTGCTTTTGCAACGGTGACGCCCTGTCTTCTTACGGATTCTGGCAGACGCGACAGTACTTGATTGACTTTGTTTTGTACTTGAACTTGCGCTATGTCTGGATTTGTACCTTGCTCAAAAGAGACGGAAATTCTTGAAGAACCAGAGCTGCTGCTTGAAGATGAGAAATACAAAAGCCCATCAAGTCCAACCAACTGCTGTTCTATTATCTGCGTTACGCTGTTTTCAACTGCTTCAGCAGAGGCTCCGTTGTATGATGAGCTGATATTTATACGCGGAGGCGCTATATCAGGATACTGTTCAACTGAAAGAGTGTATACAGAGATTGCCCCGATTATCATAATAACCAAAGATATAACCCAGGCAAAAATCGGTCTGTTTACAAAAAATCGTGCTAACATCTGTTACTCGCCGATATATTTGTCAGTAACATCTATAAAAGTTACTTTGCTTCGGCTGTCAACTCTGTTAAGCCCCTCAATGATAATCTTATCTTTCTCTTCAACGCCGCTTGTAACAAGCCATTTGTTGCCGACAATTTTTTGCGTTTCGATGATTTTTGTAATTGTGCCGTTATCTTCTGTTACGACTGTTATTATCGGATTTGCACGCGAATCCCTCAAAACCGCCCTTTGAGGCACTAAAAAGGCTTTTGTGTTTACAGCCTCTTCTACCACTGCCCTTACGTACATTCCCGGCAGCAAAATATTGTCAGGATTTGGAAACTCTGCTCTTAGCGTTACCGTTGAAGTACTCTCATCAACTGCAATCTCTTGCAATTTTAAAACGCCCTTATGTTCATAAAAAGAACCGTCAAGCAGTTTCAACTTCACTTCCATGCTGCCTTTTTGTATATGTTGTTCACTTAATAACTTTCTTAAAGCAAGCAGTTGGTTGCTTGACTGCGACAAATCTACATACATTTTATCTATGGAGCGGATGGTAGTCAAAGACCCGCTTTGCAAAGCAGTCACCAAAGCGCCTTCCGTTACGCTTGATATGCCGGCAATCCCCGAAATAGGCGCGGATATTTTTGTCTTTTGCAAATCAATCGCTGCTTTATTCAATGCCGCTTCTTTTTCACCCACAAGCGCCTCGGC
>JAIRKW010000121.1 GCA_031259875.1 Campylobacteraceae bacterium | reverse complement strand
TGCCGTTCGTATCAAGCTTAATCTTAAAACCAAGCTCTTTTATCTCGCGGCAGAGTTTAGGAAGCTCCGGATACAGTGTACATTCGCCGCCGCTTAACACTACTCCTTCAAGACGTCCTGCCCTGGTACGCAAAAAATTCAAAAGCTCATCAATACCGATATTCCCTTCACCCAAAACTATATGCGGGTTGTAGCAGTAAGAACAGCGCATATTGCACCCGGCAAACCAGACAATACATGATAGATGTTCGGGATAATCCAACATCGTAAATGGAGTTATGTCAAAAATGGGTTTGAGGCAGTTTTTATTCATAAAAACTCTTTGTTTTTTCAGCCGGCTTTGCAAAAAAGATGGAAAAGTCCTATTTTTCGAATATAAAAGTAAGTTTTGGCAATTTTTATACAAAACAGTTCTGTTTGCAAAGCAGCAAAATTACTTTTAATACAACCAAATAAATATCAGCCGCAGCACTTTTCGGCAAATTTTACACGCTCTTTGTGTTCGCCTTTTTTACCAAGGTTAAAACTTTCAACCGGGCGATGATAACCCATAACGCGTGTATAAACCATGCATTTTGTGCGCTTATGTGCCAACTCTTTAGCTAATTTCTCGTTCATCATTTAATTCTCCTTGCTCTTCTTGATACTCTTTTAAAATCTCTTCGTCGCATATCGGGCAGTACTCGTGCTCTCCTGCCAAATAGCCGTGCTTTTCACAAATGGAAAAAACCGGTGTTATTGTGATGTAAGGCAGTTTGTAGTTCGTTATGACATTTTTTACAAGTTTCCTGCAAGCTTCAACAGAGCTTATACGCTCTCTCATGTAAAGATGCAGAACTGTTCCGCCTGTGTAGAGACATTGCAAATCATCCTGCCTGTCAAGTGCATCAAAGAGGTCGTCCGTAAAACCAACCGGAAGCTGTGAAGAGTTTGTGTAGTAGATATTTTCTCCATCGCCTGATTGTATGATATCAAGATAGCGTTTTTTGTCCTCTTTGGCAAAGCGATAAGTCGTACCCTCCGCCGGCGTCGCTTCAAGATTGTAGAGATTGCCGCTCTCTTCCTGATAGTGCGTCATTTTTTCTCTTATGAAGTTTAATATCTCTACAGCTATACTCTCGCCTCTTTTGTCCGTTATATCGTATTCGCCGTTTGTGAAATTCAAAATCATCTCATTTATTCCGTTTACACCAATAGTTGAGAAGTGATTGTTAAATCCTTTCAAATATCTTTTTGTGTAAGGATAGAGACCTCGCTCATACATTTCTTGTACAAATACGCGTTTTTTTTCAAGCGTTGATTTTGCCATATCAAGCAATTTTTCAAGTGACACAAAGAGTTGTTGTTTGTCGCCTTTGTAAAGATACCCAAGCCGTGCCATATTTATCGTTACAACACCAATGCTTCCCGTCATTTCAGCGCTTCCAAAAAGTCCGCCGCCGCGTTTTAAAAGCTCTCTCAAATCAAGCTGCAAACGGCAGCACATACTTCTTACATGTCCAGGTTTATAGGCTTTATCATTTGGTATGAGTTTGCCGTTTTCATCTCTCACATATTGACTTCCGATGAAATTTTGAAAATAGCTTGAGCCGATTTTCGCTGTGTTTTCAAATAAAATATCCGTATTTTCTCCATACCAGTCAAAATCCTCCGTGATATTTACAGTCGGTATCGGAAATGTGAAAGGCTGTCCGTTTTTATCGCCTTCGGTCATCACTTCATAATAGGCACGGTTGATTAAATTCATTTCAGGCTGAAAATGCTTATATGTCAAATCTTCAAGGTTTTGAACGCCGCGCTCTTTTGCTTTTTCGCTCAGCGCTTCATCTGTTATATTTTTAAAAAGATGCAAATCATTGGATGTTGGACATTGGTCTTTTAAATCCTGCGGCACTATCCAATCAATCGTAATATTTGTAAAAGGACTCTGTCCCCAGCGAGCAGGAACGTTTAGATTGTATATAAAACTTCGCACCGCTTTTTTGACTGATGTAAATGATAAATTATCCTTAAAAACATAAGGTGCTAAATATGTATCAAACGAGCTGAATGCCTGTGCGCCTGCCCATTCTGCCTGTAAAATGCCCAAAAAATTTGCCATCTGCCCCAAAGCTTCCCTGAAATGTTTCGGTGCTCTGCTCTCCACACGTCCGCGAACTCCGTTGAATCCCTCATTCAGAAGATTTCTCAAGCTCCAGCCAGCGCAGTAAGCTGTGAGACAATCAAGGTCATGTATATGATAATCGCCGTTTCTGTGGGCTTGCCCTTCTTCTTTGGAGTAAATCTTATCAAGCCAGTAATTGGCAATAACTTTGCCGGCCGTATTATTGATAAGTCCCGCATTTGAATAGCCCGTATTTGAGTTAGCTTTGATACGCCAGTCGTTTCCGCTTATATACTCTTCGATAGTTTGTGTAGAGTTTATGTAAGTTGTATCTTCATTGAGCCCAAAAATGTGTTCGCGCTGCATTTTGTGCGTGTGTCGGTATATCATAAAAGAGCGCATCACGTCAAAATAGCGCGCACGGTATAACTCTTGCTCTATCATATCCTGAATATCTTCAACCGCTGCGACCCTTTTGCTTTGAAGTCTTGCCATAAGGTTTTGAAAAACAGAATGGTCATATGTAACATTCTCGCTTTTGAAAGCTTTGTGGATAGCATCCTCAATTTTATAGGGGAAAAATTCTTGCGTCGTTCCATCGCGTTTGAGTATTGTTGAGAGCATATAATGCCTTTCTGGAGCTTTTTAAATCCAAAAATTATACTATAAAGAATTAAATATTTTACATTATTTTGCTATTTTTTAGAAGACTAATTCACTGCTTAAAAGTTATATATTTATTATATTTGAAGTATTTTATTTCGATTATATTTCACAAATACAGCTTACAGTATCTCTCTTATTAATAGCTGCGGCGTTACAAGTCCTCTAAAATCATTTCTTGAAACACTAAAAAGTATATCTATCTTATCGCCGCTTTTAACCTCTTGTTTAAAATTATAATAAAGAGCTTCTATCGTTTTATCGCCACGCTGCAGAATGAGTTTCTTGTGGCGTCCCTCTTTACCTATAGGCTTATCTATTTTCACTTTCATGTCATACAGAATAAATGAAGGTTTAGGGTTTTTTTGTCCGTAAGGCTCATAATCTTCCAAAATCTCCAATAATTCAAAATCTATTGCTTCAAACTCTATTTCTCCGAGACTTTCATCGTGCACTGCGCGCTCTTTTAGATTTAACTCTTCTGCACTTTTATTTATCTGTTTTTTGAAAAGCTCTATATTCTCTTTTAAAAGCAGTATGCCTGCCGCACCAAAATGTCCGCCATATCCTAGCAGTAAATCAGCTTGTTTTGAAATGAGAGAGAGTATATTAACACCCACAACGCTTCTGGCACTCCCTTTGGCAAAACCTTCTTTGAGCGAAAAGACAATTGATGGTCTTTTAAATCTTTTGACAATTCTTGAAGCAACTATACCGATAACTCCTTCATGCCACTCTTCACCCCAAACAACTATGACACTGTCATTTTCATTCACAAATTCCAAAGAGGATTCAAACAGCGCTCTCTCCTCCTCTTTCCTGCGCTCATTCATGCAGATTATCTCTTCAAGGCGCGCCAAAGCTTCCTTTTTAGAAGGAGACCTTAAAAAACCGTAAGAGAATAACGCGTCTTCCATACGCCCTGAACTGTTTAATAACGGAGATATGAGAAATGATATATCTTCGCTTGTAAAACGCTCTTTTTTAAATACCTCTTTAATTGCCGCAAATGCAGGACGATTTGAACGGTTTAAAAGTTTTAATCCGCTTTTTACCATAGTGCGGTTTATGTCTTTTAAGTCCATCATATCAGCAATTATGGCTATACAAAGCATATCCATAAATTTTCCAAGATTATACTCATAGCCGCACGCTTCTTTTATCGCTGCAGTCAAATACCATGCAACCTGTGCACCGCATATTTCGCTGTTTGGAAAAGAGCAGTCGCTTTGTTTCGGATTTACGATTGCATATGCGTCTGGCAGCACAGGCGGCGGAGTATGGTGGTCGGTTATAATAAGGTCTATGCCTTTTTGTTTGCAAAGTTCAGCTGCGGCAATGGCAGAAATGCCATTATCTACCGTAATAATCACATCGGCTTTTATGCGTTCAACAATAGAAGGATTCAGTCCGTATCCATCTGAAAAACGATTTGGTATCTCTATATCATAATATATGCCGAAATCATTAAAAAATTCTGCCAATATCGCTGACGAAACAACTCCGTCTACGTCATAATCGCCCACTATAACAATTTTTTCTTTTTTTTCTATCGCTTCTTTAATACGTGCTGCAGCTCTTTGCATATCCTTAAAAGCAGAAGGCAAAGGTATGAGCGAGAGTTTCGTGTGACAATCTCCTGTAAACCGCTCCTCCAATATCCTTCTAATCGCCTCTTTTGTAAGCTTGCTCATACTTTTACTTTGCTTGCGGCATTTTTATATCTCATTTTTATGCTTTATGGAGGCTTTCACAAATGCTAAAATCACTTCGTTTGGATTTGTAAGACGCGAAGTAAATTCCGGGTGAAATTGAACTCCTAAAAACCAAGGGTGATTTTTAAGTTCCATCGCCTCGATAAGCCCTCCGCTTTCACCTGAGACAATAAAACCTTTCTCTTCGGCTTGATTTCTGTATTTCGGATTAGCTTCATAGCGATGACGGTGGCGTTCTTTTATATGTTCTTTGCCGTGATAAACCTCTCTTAAGAGTGAACTCTCTTTTGTATCGCAGTTATAAGAGCCAAGCCTCATAGTACCGCCAAGCGGACTTTGAACCGTACGCACTTGCTTTAGTCCCGAATTGTCATTGAATTCGTCTATCAGATAGATAACTGGGTTTTTACAGTTTTGGTCAAATTCACTGGAGTTAGCATCTTCAATACCAAGCACATTGCGGCAAAACTCTATTAAAGCTAACTGCATACCAAGACAGATACCAAGATAAGGCACACCGTTTTCTCTGGCATACTGTATAGCGCGCATTTTACCCTCAATGCCTCTCGAGCCAAATCCTCCCGGCACCAAAATCCCATCCGCATCGCCAAGCAGCACATCTGCTCCTTTATCTTCTATGGATTCACTGTCTATCCATTTGAGATTGACTTTAGCATCCACATTTGCGCCCGCGTGGATAAAAGACTCTATCAAAGATTTGTAAGACTCTTTCAAATCCAGATACTTACCCACAAATGCTATCGTAACCTCATCCGTCGGAGCAATGACTCTTTTTACAAGCGTATTCCAAGTCTGCATATCAGGCTCAATCTTTGGCAAATCAAGCGTATCAGCTATGGGCGTTAAAATATCCTGCTTTAAAAAATTGAGCGGTACTTGATATATCGTGGAAGCATCCACGGATTCGATTATGCTGTTTTTATCAACACCGCAAGAGAAAGCAAGTTTATTTTTGAGCTCTTTTGGCAAAGCTATTTCTGTTCTGCAAATAAGCATATCGGGAGTTATACCGATACGTCTTAACTCTTGAACAGAGTGCTGGGTAGGTTTAGTTTTGAGTTCTCCGGCTACCCTGATATATGGTATCAGTGTAAGATGTATATTGTAAGCTCTTTTTCTGCCAACTTCATTTCTAAGTGCTCTTATAGCCTCTAAAAACGGCAATCCCTCTATGTCACCCACCGTGCCGCCAATTTCTACGATAAGCAC
>JAIRKW010000087.1 GCA_031259875.1 Campylobacteraceae bacterium | reverse complement strand
ATAAAATACTTTTCTTTGGAAAAAGGTTTGGGTGTTTTGACGAAGAGGGCATAGTATCACTTCGGCAAGCGAGGACTTCATTTATATATACGATTTTACCTTTTGATTGATTTTTTGTGTCTTCTTCCATTTATTTTACATCGAGCTTGTGCACGTGATATAATGCTTGAAAAATAGCAAAAGGCAGTTTATGATTTATAAATTTAAACACTTTACGCCGCAAATAGGCAAAAATGTTTTTATAGCCAAAAGTGCCGATATTATCGGAGATGTCGAGATAGGAGATGATAGTTCGGTGTGGTTTAAAGCTGTGATAAGAGGCGATGTGCATAAAATCCAAATAGGCAAACGCACAAGTATCCAAGACGGCACTGTCGTGCATGTTACGCATTACAAATTTGACGATAAAAGCGGCGGATATCCTACCATTATCGGTGATGACGTAACTGTCGGACATGGAGTTATATTGCATGGCTGTATAATCGCAAATGCATGCCTTATCGGTATGGGAGCTGTGATACTTGACGGTGCAAATATAGGTGAAGAGTCGATAGTAGGAGCAGGCTCTTTGGTAACACAAGGGAAGAGTTTTCCTGCGCGCTCTTTGATAATCGGCTCTCCTGCCCGCGCAGTAAGAACTCTAAAAGATGAAGAGGTAAGAGAGTTGTACGCTTCTGCTGCGCGTTATGTAAAATTCAAGGATGAATATTAAAAATGCCAAACATGCTTTCTGTGATTTTTGACGGCGGCAGCATGAAACGCAAACCATTGCGAAAGCTATTCTTTTATATATGACTTTAGCATGAGAGAATGCTTTAAAAATAGTTCATTTCAAAAAGCAGTTTGTTGTGTTTGTCCTTATACTCTTTCTAAGACGAATAGGATATTTTTGTATCATATCTTGTTTTGATTCAAAACGCTTTTGTATGCGATATTGGTTTAATGAAAATTTCTAACAATTTTGTTTTTGAAACTGGCTATAAATTTAACAAACTCTTTGAGCGTTTTGCCTATCTGCTTCAAGTTCAAAGCCCTTTGCTATATCGGCCTTTTTCATTTTTGCACAAGCATGCAAAATTTGTTCGTCTTTAAAATATAAAATTTTAAGTCCTTATTGGTTAAAATTCACCTCTTACTTGCTTTTAAAAGGACTTACTACTATGCGAGGCTACAAAGTATTTGCAGGAACAGCCAATGTTGAATTTGCCAAACAAGTGGCAAAAAACCTCTCTCTTCCGCTTTCTGATGCCCAGGTTCACACTTTCAGCGATGGCGAGATAAGTGTTCAAATCAGTGAAAGTGTGCGTGGAAAAGATATATTTATCATACAATCAACCTGTTCTCCTGCGAATAATAATCTCATGGAACTTCTTATTTTAACGGATGCTTTAAGGCGAAGTTCTGCTAATTCTATCACGGCTGTTATTCCGTATTTTGGTTACGCAAGACAAGACAGAAAAGCTGCTCCAAGGGTTCCAATCACCGCTAAACTCATCGCCAATATGCTTCAAGCAGCAGGCATAAACCGTGTTGTCACTATAGATTTGCATGCAGGTCAAATACAAGGATTTTTTGATATTCCCGTAGATAATCTTTACGGTTCGGTTGTTTTTTACAGTTATGTTTTAAATAAAAATTTTAAAAATTTAGTCGTTGCCAGTCCGGATATAGGCGGTGTTGCGCGTGCAAGAGCGTTTGCAAAAAAACTGAATGTCGATATGGTTATCGTGGATAAACGCCGTGAAAAAGCCAATGAGTCTGAAGTTATGAACATTATAGGCGAAGTTGAGGGTAAAAATATCATTTTAGTGGATGATATGATAGATACGGCAGGCACTATAGTAAAAGCCGCTGCTGCGCTGAAACAAAAAGGCGCCATAAGCGTTATGGCTTGCTGCACGCACGCGGTGTTATCCGGTGCTGCTTATGAGAAGCTAAAAAGCGATTCGCTTGATGAACTTGTGGTAACGGATACTATCCCTTTAAAAGAGGAAAATTCCAAGATAAAAGTCCTCTCTGTCGCGCCTTTATTTGCTGAAGTTATAAGAAGAGTTTACCACAATGAGAGCGTAAACGGACTCTTTTTTTAAGTTTTAAATTATGCAAAAAAATATCAGAAATTTCTCTATTATAGCTCATATTGACCATGGGAAAAGCACATTGGCCGACAGACTCATTCAAGAGTGCGGCGCGGTAAGCCAAAGAGAGCTGCATTCGCAGATGATGGATACTATGGATATAGAAAAAGAGCGCGGTATTACGATAAAAGCTCAAAGCGTGCACCTAAATTACATAAGAGATGGAGTAAATTATACGTTAAATCTTATAGACACTCCGGGGCATGTGGATTTTTCATACGAAGTGAGCCGCTCTTTGGCTTCATCAGAGGGTGCGCTTTTGGTGGTTGATGCTTCACAAGGCGTTGAAGCGCAGACGATAGCAAATGTCTATATAGCGTATGAAAACAATCTCGAGCTGATTCCTGTTATAAATAAAATCGACCTTCCTGCCGCGGATGCCAAACGCGTTAAACACGAAATAGAACATGTCATAGGGCTTGACTGCTCAGAAGCGCTTGAAGTGAGTGCAAAAACCGGCATTGGCATACAAGAACTTTTAAATGCCATCATAGATAAAATCCCACCTCCAAAAGGCAATGAGAGTGCACCGACGAAAGCGCTGATATATGATAGTTGGTTTGATAATTATTTGGGGGCATTGGCGTTAGTTAGAGTATATGACGGCTCTATCAAAAAAGGTCAAGAGATACTTGTCATGGGTACAAATAAAAAACACGAAGTGCTCGGGCTCATGTATCCGCATCCGCTTTCTCCGGTTAAAACAGACAGTATTAAAACAGGCGAGATAGGCATCGTTGTGCTGGGATTGAAAAATGTGAGTGACGTTAAAGTAGGCGATACTGTGACGGATGCTAAAAATCCCACAAAAGAGGCAGTGCATGGTTTCAAAGAGGCAAAACCTTTCGTGTTTGCAGGACTCTATCCTATAGAAACCGATAGATTTGAAGATATGAGAGACGCTCTTGAGAAATTAAAATTAAACGATTCAAGCATTAGTTATGAGCCGGAAACATCCGCAGCTTTGGGATTTGGCTTTCGTGTAGGATTTTTGGGACTTTTGCATATGGAAGTGGTCAAAGAGAGGCTGGAGCGGGAATTTGATTTGGATTTGATAGCCACTGCGCCCACTGTTACATATAAGGTAAAAAAGACGGATGGTACGATTTTGTCTATCCAAAATCCAAGCGAACTTCCGCCGGTAAATGAGATAAATGTCATTGAAGAGCCCTACGTAAAGGCTACCATCATCACGCCAAGCGAATTTTTGGGCAATATCATAACTCTTATCAACAATAAGCGCGGCATTCAGACGAAGATGGATTATTTAAATGAGACACGTGTTTTATTGGAATATGATATTCCCATGAATGAAATAGTTATGGATTTTTATGATAAATTAAAATCCGCCACAAAAGGCTATGCAAGTTTTGATTATGAGCCGTCAGGTTACCGTGCAGGAAATCTTGTCAAGCTTGATGTCAGAGTGGCAGGAGAAGTTGTGGACGCGCTCTCTATCATAGTTTCAAACGACAAAGCGCAAAGCAAGGGCAGAGAATTTGTGAATGCTATGAAAGAGATAGTGCCAAGACAGCTTTTTGAAGTTGCCATACAAGCAAGTGTGGGCAATAAAATCATCGCGCGCGAAACAGTCAAGTCAATGGGCAAAAATGTTACGGCAAAATGCTACGGCGGCGATATCACGCGTAAACGCAAACTTTTAGAGAAGCAAAAAGAGGGCAAAAAGAGGATGAAAGCGATAGG
>JAIRKW010000067.1 GCA_031259875.1 Campylobacteraceae bacterium | reverse complement strand
GTTTCAATACAGTATCTGTATCGGTTCAACTAAAAAAACAAGGGCATCTCAAAAAGAGTAAATCTCTTAAATTAGCTGTTTTTAAGACTTTTTCCAATCAATAATAACAACAATAAGCAAAAGAACAAAAAATGCAGGAAAGTGTTATTTTGGCGACATTGATATAAAAATATATTAAAAATTGGTTGGAAAATTATACAAAAATTTATTTGCCATCTAACTCTAAAATTTCAGGATATTTTTTTGTAGAAACTATTTTCAGCAATCCTTACTATATTTATATATTATTCAACTGAAACTATCTGACCGATAAGAAAGTTTATCAACTCAATGAAAGTCTTTATGGGGACTCATCCCATAAAGACTTTTTCAAATCACTCTTTTTGCCATCCGCCGCCAAGCGCTTTGAAGAGCGATACACCGCTGCTTAAAAGAGACTGGTGCGTTTGCACTCTTGCAAGTTTTGCACCCAAAAGTGAACGCTCTGCATCAAGTACAGACAAAAAGTTTATATTTCCGGCTTCATACTCATACTGTACCAATTCCAGCGTTCTGGCAATAGCTGCCTCATAATCAAGCGCATTTTTATGATTCAACTCCAAAAGTGTGCGGGAAGAGAGGGCATTATAAACTTCTCTGAACGCATTTAATACCGTTTTTTCATAATTGACAGCATTTATATCCTTTTGTATTTTGACAATATCAACATTTGCACTTGTTCTGCCAAAATCAATTAATGGTGCAGCTAATTTAGCACCTATATTCCAAGTTCCGGCATTGCTTGTGAGTAAATCACCAACATCTGCACTATTAAATCCAAGTAAACCCGATAAGCTAAGACTTGGAAAATATGCCGCACGTGCCGCTCCAATTAATTCATTTGAAGAGACAAGCTGTTGAAAACTTGCTTCAACATCTGGACGGTTTGCAAGTATACTTGAAGGGATATCGCTTGGTACAACTATATCATTCGGTAAAACGGCAAGCTCAATACTCTTATCGGCAAGCAAATCTTTCACATCACGTCCCAAAAGAATTCCAAGAGCACTGCTTGCAACAGCAATTTGCTGCTCTATATTATTTTTTGTAATTTTTGCTGATGTAAGCAACGACTGTTGCTGCACCATCGTACTCTCTCTATCAGCACCCTCTTCAAAACGTATTTTTGTTAACTCCAGCGTTTTTTCACGCGTTGCAATTGTATCTTCCGTAATAGCAAGCTGCTCTTTCAATGATACAAGCGCAAAATAGCTATCTACAACACTGCTTGCCAAGGAGAGTTTAACAGCATCCGCACTCGCTTCTGAGCTTAAAAGTGCAGCTCTTGCAGCTTCGTTTGATGAGCTGACTCTGCCCCACAAATCTACCTCATAATTTAAAATTGCACTCAAAGAAAAATCATTAAACAGTGAACTCCTACCGCCCGAAGTATAAGCTTCTTTGCTTGTTTGAGTCCTTACAGCACCGCCTTGTCCCAACAAAGACGGATATAAATCAGCCTCTTTCACAGCCAATGACGCCCTTGATAAAGAGATATTCAAAAGCGCAATTTCAATATCTTTGTTATTTTTTAAAGCTTCGTCTACAAGAGAGTTCAACACTTCGTCGTTATACTCTTTCCACCACTCCCGATTGATAGTCGAGTTTTTTTCGGTTACATTAAATCCAAGCGCTTGTATATCCGCGCTTTTTACACTCTTTACATCATCAAGCTTAGGAGTAAGCGAGCAGCCGCCAAGTACAAACGCCAAAAGCGCAAAGCAGAGAAATTTGTTACCCATTATGTTCACCCTCTTTTATCTATTTTATCAAATTTCTCTTTTGCCGAGAGAAATTTCACATTTAATTTAGCAAGCCAATTATAAAACAACGGCACAAAAAATATCGCTATCGTCGTAGAGGCTATCATGCCGCCTATAACGCCTGTGCCTATCGCGTGACGACTAGCAGCTCCAGCACCGGAACTTACTACAAGCGGTATAACTCCCAAAGTAAATGCCAGCGAAGTCATCACTATCGGTCTAAAACGAAGTTTTGCCGCCTCTATAGTAGCGTCAAACACGCTCTTACCGCGCTCCTGCGCAAGCATAGCAAATTCTACTATAAGTATAGCATTTTTTGCCGCGAGCCCTATAAGCACTAAAAGTCCTATTTGAAAATAGATATCGTTGCTTATACCTCTTAGCCATACCGCAAGTATAGAACCAAACACAGCAAACGGCACAGCAGTTACAACAGCAAACGGCATTAACCATCTCTCATACTGAGCGGCAAGAATCAGAAAAATAAATATGATGCCGAATATAAAAGCTCTTGCTCCCGTTCCTTCCATCTCTTTTTCTTGATAAGACGAGCCTATCCAACCAATATCATAACCTTCAGGCAATATACTCCTTGCTACTTTTTCTATTGTCTCAAGAGAGTCACCCGAAGTGTATCCAAGAGCAGGTTCACCTGTAATTTTGGCAGCCGGAAACACATTGTATCTATCCACCGTATCAGGTCCTACAATCTTCTCAAACGTTAAAAGCGAACTTAGCGGTATAAGATTGCCGTTTTTTGAGCGTACAAAAATATTATTAGCATCTTCAGGTTTTTGTCTGTACTGTTGTTCTGCCTGCATATTAACACGGTAAGACCTGCCATAAAGGTCAAAGTCATTTACATAAAACGCACCGAACGTTGTCTGCAAAGCTGCAAACGCGTCGTTTATAGCAACATTGTAAGCTTTGGCTTTTTCTTTGTCTATTTCAACCTTAAACTGCGGATAAGTATTGTCAAATGTGGTTCTGACATTTATCAATTTACCAGTCTTCGTCGCCTCTTCAACAATTTGGTCGGCAAGCGTTTTTAAGTCATTCAAACTGCCGCCGGTTTTATCTTGTATATACATCTCAAATCCGCCTGATATGCTAAGTCCCATTATTGGGGGCGGATTTAGTGTGAAGACGGTAGCTTCCGGCATACCCATAAAAAACATACCGTTTAGTTTGTTAGCTAACGCAAAAGAGCTTTGATTTGCCTCTTTACGCTCTTTCCAGTCTTTTAATACAATAAATGATGCCGCAGAACTTGTTTTTAATCCTCCAGCTATCATATCATATCCTGAAATGACCGTTACTTGTTTTACATCATCAATTGAACTTACCATGGCATTAAATTTATCTGCCACTTCAAGCGTTCTGTCTAATGACGATGCCGGAGGCAATTGTATAATTGCAAGCAGCATACCTTTATCTTCGGCAGGAACAAGTTCGCTTGGCACTTTTTCGAATAATTTAACAGTAAACCACATCAAAACAGCAAAACATAAAACCGCTATAATGCCGTATCTTAATATGAGTTTTACGCCGCTTGCAAAAACACTTGTCGACCAGTCAAAAAAGTCATTGAATTTTTTGACTAACCAAAACGGTTCCGGTTCATGTTTTGTCAAAAATACAGCGCATAAAGCGGGTGTGAGCGTAAGTGCGACAATGCCGGAAATAACAACGGATATAACTATCGTGATAGCAAACTGCTTGTATATCTCACCTGTAAATCCACCCATAAATGAGACAGGAATAAATACAGCACAAAGTATCAAAACTATAGCTACAACAGGTCCGGTTACTTCCTGCATAGCTCGTACGGCAGCATCTTTAACAGATATTTCAGGACGGGTGCGTATAATCCTCTCTATATTTTCTATAACGATAATCGCGTCATCTACGACAATACCAATGGCTAGCACTAAGCCAAACAGTGTTAAAAGATTGATAGAAAATCCAAATGCGTACATGCCTGCAAATGTACCAATAATAGACACCGGAACTGCAAGCATAGGAATAATAGTGGCTCTGATATTACCCAAAAACATATATATGATAAACATAACGAGTATAATCGCTTCAATAAACGTTTTTACAACTTCGTCTACAGAGATTTTGATAAAATCCGTTGTATCATACGGAATATTATATTGCAAGCCTTCCGGAAACTCTTTATACAGCTCCTCAAGCGCTTTATCTACCGCTCCGGCAGTCTCAAGAGCATTTGCGCCCGATTGCAAAAACACGCCTATAGCTACAGCTTCTTTGCCTGCTAACTTACCTTGTGCATCGTATGACTCTATACCAAGCTCGACATCTGCTACATCTTTAAGCCTTAGAGTAGAGCCGTCAGAATTTGTAAACAGTATAATATTTTTAAACTCTTCCACATTTGTAAACCGTCCATCCGTCGTAATAGAGTAAGTAAAAGCTTCATTGCCTTTATTTGGCGATTGGTTAAATTTACCTGGAGCAAACTGACTGTTCTGTTCTTTGATGGCAGCCAAAACATCTGTCGGAGAAAGATTGTATTTTGAAAGCATATCAGGTTTTACCCAGATACGAATAGAGTAGTTCTGCCTGCTGAATAGTGCGGCATCACCAACTCCTGGAACACGCTTTAAATGGTCTATGATATTTATAAGGGCATAATTTGCCATATATCCAACATCATGAGTATTGTTATCCGAATATAAAGCAACTAATTTTAATATCGTAGAAGAGCGTTTTACAACAGTAACACCGTTTGCCTGTACCTCTGCCGGAAGCAGACGCAATACCTGCTGAACGCGGTTATTTACATTGATAGTGGCTTGGTCCGGGTCTGTACCGATTTTAAAAAAGACATTCATCATCATCGTACCGCTTGAAGATGAAGTAGATGTAATATACATCATATCATCTACGCCATTTATCTGCTGTTCCAAAGGCGAAGCTACGGTATTGGCAATAGTTTCCGCACTCGCACCCGTATAACTTGTAATCACCATAACCTGCGGCGGAGTAACCTGCGGATACTCTTCCACTCCCAAAGAGTTGATAGACACGATACCGGCAATAAGCACTACAATAGAGATTACTGTCGCGAAAATCGGTCTATATATAAAAAACTTTGAAAACATTATTCAGCCTTCTTTGGAATAAGTGTTATAACCGCACCATCTTTTAATTTCGTAAGATTATCAAGAATTACCTCATCGCTATTATTTAAACCGCTTTTAATAATAATCTCACTATTTGCTATTGTATTCTCAACGTCTACATAAACTTTTGAAGCTTTACTGTTTTTAGCTATAAAGACGTAAGTTCCCATCGGATCTTGCAAAATGGCTCTTTGTGGTATTGCAAATACATCCTTTTGCATAAGTCCTTCTATAGATACCCTCACAAAAAGTCCTGGTATTAAAACGCCGTCTTTATTGTTAAATGTAGCTCTTGCTTTTATGGTAGCTGTTTGAGGATCAACTAGATTATCCAAAAAATCAAAAGTACCGAGTTTCTCATATGATTCGCCTGCCGGCGTGAAAATCTTCACTGGAAGCTTAGCATTTGTAATACTCTTCCAATCTCCGCGCGCAAGAGTATATCTTTTCTTCAAAAGTTCAATATCAGGCAGCGAAAATTCCGCATACACAGGATTAGTTTGCGTGATAGTCGTAAGTACGGAGTTTGCTGCTGATGTGCCTACATAACTTCCCAAATCCTGTAAATTTTGTCCGATACTGCCGCTTGCAGTAGCTCTTATCTTTGTATATTCAAGGTCTACTTTCGCATTGCTTAAGGCTGCATTTGCTGCTTCTACCTGTGCTTTTGCCGTTTCATATCCGCTTAAAGCCTGATCGTATTCTTTTTGGCTTACAGCATTTTTTTCGTAAAGTTTTTCACTTCTCTCCCAATTGCGTTCAGCTTGTTTATAAGCAGCTTCAGCAACCAAAACCTGTGCTTTGGCAATATCATAAGCGGCTTGATACTTAGCAGGGTCTATCTGATACAAAAGTGTACCCTCGTTTACAAATGAACCCTCTTTAAAAAACTTTTTCTCTAAAGTACCCGGAACTCTTGCTACAACTTGAACCTGCTGAACGCTTTTGATTCTCGCAGGATACTCAAGATTTATCGGAATATCACGTTTATGCGCTGTAAAAGTATTAACAGGAAGCGGCGGCATTTGAGGCGCACCCGCTGCACCTTGTTCACCCTTATCGCAGCCTGTTGCAAAAAATACGCAAATAAGCACCATAGCACTAAATTTTAATAATGATAAATTATTGAAATTCATATCTTTAAACTCCCAACATAGTAAATTTGAAATCACATTTTATAAGTGGTGTATTTTAACAAACATATATTAACAACTTAAAACAAAAAAGCCTATTATTGTATTTAAGCGTCATATTTTATTATTCGTAATTACAAAAACGAAATTTTATTTTTCCGTTCTTAAATCCAACTTTAATCTCTCCGCCGTTTTTAAGCTGTCCGAAAAGTATCTCGTCGGTTAGCGGCGTTTTTATCTCTTCTTGGATAACTCTTTTCATCTCTCTTGCACCCAAATACGCGCTGAAACCTTTCTGCGCAAGGTACTCTTTGGCAGCGGATGAAGCTGTGATTTTAATATCTTTATCTTTTAACTGCTCTTCAATTTCGCACAATAGCTTTTCTACTATTTTTATCATCTGCTCTGTTTTCAAAGGCTTAAACTCTACAATAGCATCAAGGCGGTTTCTAAATTCGGGCGCAAAAAACTCCTTAATGGCTCTAAAAGTTTGGTCATTTTCACTCTTTGTAAAACCAACCTGCGGAGACTCTTTTGTGCCTAGATTTGAAGTCATTATAATGATAACATTTCTAAAATCCGTCTTCTTGCCGCTGTTATCAGTCAGCATTGCGCTGTCAAAAATTTGAAGCAGAATATTTAATAAATCACCATGCGCTTTTTCTACCTCATCTAATAAAAGTACACAATACGGATGTTTTTTAATACTGTTTGTAAGCTGTCCGCCATCTTCAAATCCGATATAACCAGGAGGCGAACCTATAAGACGGCTTACGGCATGTTTTTCCATGTATTCGCTCATATCGTATCTTTCAAAATGTACGCCAAGTTCATTTGCTAACTGTTTTGCAACTTCTGTTTTTCCAACACCCGTCGGACCCACAAATAAAAACGAACCTATCGGTGAAGTTGGACTGCCAAGTCCTGCACGCGAACGTTTTATGGCGTGTGTCAAAACCTCTATAGCCTCGTCCTGTCCGAAAATCTTACTTTTCAGTTTTGACGAAAGCGTCTTTAAAACGACTCCCTCAT
Organism: Campylobacteraceae bacterium; assembly: GCA_031259875.1. Lineage (GTDB taxonomy): Bacteria > Campylobacterota > Campylobacteria > Campylobacterales > Campylobacteraceae > JAIRKW01. The sequence continues at coordinate 8,558 of JAIRKW010000067.1, read as the reverse complement.
CGCTTGAAGCTCTTGGATTTGGGATATTTGCCATGGAGGAGAGTATATTTTCAATATCAGTCGTTTCAACAACTCTTTTGCCGTCTTGCTTAAGATGAAACGAAGCACACGTCTCATCTATCAAATCTATAGCAGAATCAGGCAAAAACCTATCGTTAATATATTTTTTTGCAAGCTCCACAGCAACTTTTAGCGTTGTATCAGGTATTGTAATATTGTGATGTTCTTCGTAAATACTTTTCAATCCCAGAAGTATTTGATAACTCTCTTCAATGCTCGGCTCTTTTACATCTATAGTCGCAAAACGGCGGGAGAGCGCTCTGTCTTTATTAAAGCTGTTTCTATACTCCTGATAAGTAGTAGCTCCTATACATCTTAATTTTCCGCTTGCTAAAGAGGGTTTTAAAAGATTTGCCAAATCAATATTGCTTCCGCTTGTAGAACCGGCTCCTACGATAGTGTGTATCTCATCTATAAAAAGTATCGCGTTTGGTATCTGCTCAAGTTTTTCTATCGTATCTTTCAGCCTCTTTTCAAAATCACCCCTATATTTTGTACCAGCAAGCAAAGAACCGATATCAAGCGTAAAAAGTTGGCAATTTTTCAGTATTTCTGGCGTCTTGCCCTCATTCACAGCAAGCGCCAATCCTTCCACTATAGCCGTTTTACCAACGCCGGATTCTCCCAAAAGCAAAGGATTATTTTTTTTGCGGCGGCAAAGTATCTGTTGCACGCGCCGTAACTCCTCTTTGCGCCCTATAAGCGGATCTATAAGTCTGTTTTTTGCCTGTTCTAATAAATTAATACAAAAGTCTACTTCGCTCTTTTCAGTATATACTATTTTATCGCTTTGCTCTACAATAGCATCCAGCAAGTCATCTCTGTCGACTCCTTTTTCGCAAAGCAGATAAATACTGTAAGAACTCTTCTCTTCAAATAAAAAATATATCATATCATACAGCGACGCTTCACTTTTATCGGCCTTATTAATATGCAAAAACATTTGTTCTATCGTACGCGAAAGCGCTAAAGTTTCAGACGGTTCATAGTCGGTATCTAACGGCACTTTTCTATAGTTTATGGCAAAATAACTCTCTAATGAACGCTTTATATCTGCGATATCTTCTTCTTTTATATGTAAAGAGTTTAAAAGAGTCTTAATATCATCGTGCTCTAAAAGTACATAAAATATATGCTCTATAGTAAAAAATTCGTGGCGATTCATTTTCGCGAACGATATAGCACGATTAAAGACTTGACTCAACTCTTGACTTAACATTGTTTATTCCTCCTCAAAAATCGCGCGAAGAGGGAAGTTGTTGGCTTTAGCATATGAATGCACTTGCACAACTTTCGTTTCGGCTATTTCGAACGGATACACTCCGCACGCCGCCTTGCCCTCTTTGTGTACTTTTATCATTATATCAAATGCCGAACGCGGATTGTGCCCAAAATATAACATTAACACTTTTACTACAAAATCCATTGTCGTAAAATCGTCATTTAAAAGGTAAACTACATATCTTTTCGGCTCTTTTACCTCTATGCGCGTCTTTTCAGCAATGCTTTTTTCTGTTTTAGCCATATATCTACTCTTTCAAAATCCGTTCCAAATCTTTCTCTATAACAGCCGTATCTACAGCGCCTATATAATATTTATTATCTGTCTTATTTTCCCATATATCGGTCACATTGCGATATTTGCCATCTTTCAGCACCACTTTAAACGGTAAAGATATGAGACTTTTATATTTTATATCTTCCGTTACAGTATCTGCCAAAGCTTTATTTGCAGGTGAATTCTTAGCTATAAAATAGTACGCATTATATGGTTTTGCAAAATTTTCAATAATATATTTTTCATCCACATCTTCAAAATAACTAAGCCCTATAAGTGTCATATTTGAGATATGTTTTAACTGCAAATTCATCAAGGCAGGCGCTTCTTTCTTGCATGGTTCGCAAAATGTACCGAAAATATCAATTATCAAGACGGCGTTTTCTTTGCCCTCTTGAATCAAACCGCCTTCTACTCTTTTGATTTTGATTTTAGCGCTATGTACACTTGTTAATTCAATACTCTCGCCTACTTTTAATGCACTGCTTTTTGGAATTATATCCTCTTTATCAGTGCAGCCGAACATTAAAAGCGCGCAAAAAATTACAATCAAATATTTCATCACAACACTCCGCATTTAATTGTAGGATTTTACCTTGTATATGCTTAAAAAGCGAGTTATTATAGACTTTTGGCGTTGCAATTACTTTCAAAAACTAAATCAAAAACTATAATTAATTATGAGTATTTTGCTTATTTTGCATATTTTTACAATAAAAAATTCAAGTGATAAACAGACTTAAAAGTTAAAACTATTAAACACCGTTTAAAAGCAAAACACCTAGAACTGCTTATGCAAAAAACAAGATTATATACGGCAATTTTGATATGCTTTAAAAAGCAGTTTTTACAAACTCTCTTAAAATATTTGTCTGCTTATGCACAATAATCGATTTTATCTGCTCTACGCTCATGCTTTCATGATTTACATTATAATCAGCCTCTTTCAAAAGCTGCCACATGTGAACTATTTGCTCTTTGCTAAAAATTAATTCATTACCTCTGCCCATCCTGCCGTTTAAATCCGCTAAAGACGCATCAAGAATACTGTTTAGTCTGCCTTCATCCTTTATCTTAAAAAGCAGAGAAGCTATTTTTGAGAGCCGCATGCTGTTTTTAAGTATATTTTGCAGCTTGTGGTGATTTAGTGCAAAAAATTTTGAAATTTCAAACTCTTCGCGCTCAAGGCTCAATGTTTTTTGAATTTTTTTAAAAATATCCTGCAAAATTTTTGCATCACAATGTCTGTGGAAATTTCCATCATCTAAAAATGACTGATATTTTCCCATATCATGAAATAAAACAGCCCACTTTGCGTTTGTATCACTGCACAAATCAAGCGCCATCATTGTATGGACAAATACCGAACCTTCCTTGTGATATTCATTATCATGCGAAATTTTTGTCAAATCATAAAGAAAAGGAAACAGTATCTCAAGCACGCCAAGCTCCAGCAAAGAGCAGAAAAAAACGGAAGAGTTTTTCACGCCAAGAGCCTTTTTTGTCTCTTTATAAATCCTCTCTTTGGAAAGCTCCCCTAACTCTTCCGTCATATCAGGCACATAATCTGATAAACTTTTATCGAACTTCCACTCTTCACCAAGTTCGGTTTTAAACCTTGCAGCCCTTAAAATCCTTAAAGCATCGTCTTTAAAAGCTTCCGAAACAGGTCTTAAAATCTTACATTTTATATCGCTAAGTCCTCCGAACGGGTCTATAAATTTGTCACTTTTTTCATCATAAGCTATCGCATTTATAGTCAAATCGCGTCGTCTTAAATCCTCTTCCAAACTTACATTTTCAGTAAAGCATTCAAAATCAAAATGCTTTTTGCCGCTCTTTTTTTCACTCCTTGCCAACGCAAATTCGCCCTCTTTTTTGGGATGGATAAATACAGGAAACGATTTGCCCACACTCTTAAAACCAAGTGAAAACATCTCTTCAAAGCTTGAACCCACAACCACATAATCTTTATCGCTGCTTTTTCTATCAAGTATCAAATCCCGCACTGCGCCGCCGACTAAATATATTTTCATTGCAACCTCTTAACTCTTTTTAACGCCTTTTTTAAAAATAGCATAGAGCAGATATATAAAAATTATCCAAACAGGAACTGCCAGCACCGAGTAAAACATCCCAAAATCAGGAGTCGCCATGACTGCCAAAACAAAAACCGTAAACGCTAAGCAAAGATAATTTCCAAAAGGATACAAGATAGTAGGAAACAGCGTTTTTGCACCATTTTTATCTCTATTTTTTCGAAAAAACAAGTGCGCTAAACTTATCATAGCCCAATTTATCACCAAAGCCGCCACAACTACAGACATAGCCTGCTTAAAAGCCTCATTCCACTGCGGCAGAAAATAGTTCAAAGGCACAACCATAAAAGTAAGCACTCCTGCCAATCCCATAGCTATCACAGGTATCCCGCGGACACTCAATCTTGAAAACATCTTCGGAGCATTACCTTGATATGAAAGTCCAAAAAGCATTCTGCTTGTAGCGTAAACGCCGCTGTTAAATACCGAAAGTGCGGCAGTTAAGATGACAAAGTTCAAAATACCAGCCACATGCTTAAAACCAATATCGGTAAATATCATCGTAAATGGACTTGATTCTCTTGTAAGATTACTCCAATGATAAAGGCAGAGCAAAACCGCGATAGTGCCTATATAAAAAACCAAAATACGAAACAGCACTTGATTTGTAGCTTTTGGTATTGTCTTTTTAGGCTCATCCGCTTCAGCCGCCGCAATCCCCACAAGCTCTAATCCTCCAAAAGAGAACATTATAATCGGTATAGCCATAATAAGCCCGTATAATCCATTTGCAAAAAAGCCGCTTTTATCTTCAGCGCCAAGAGGTGCTTCCCAAAGATTTTTAACAGTTGCGTCAGGCACTAAACTTGTATTTAAAAAGAGTATATAAAGCCCAAAAACTATCATGGCGATAATTGCGCTTATTTTGATGATAGAAAACCAAAATTCCACTTCGCCAAACACCCTCACATTTGAAAAATTTATGACATTTATGAGAACAAAAAATATAAGCGCACTTATCCATGTGGGAAGTTCCGGAAACCAAAACTGCATATAAGCCGCAACCGCCGTGAGTTCAGATATACTTACCATCACATAAAGTATCCAGTAATTCCAGCCTGCCAAAAAACCAGCAAAATCACCCCAATATTTATGTGCAAAATAACTGAATGAGCCGGCATTTGGCTCTTCCGTCATCATCTCACCAAGCTGGCGCATTATCAAAAAAGCCAAAAAGCCTACAACCCCATATCCTACAAGCACTGCCGGACCTGCTAAAAATATAGCAGAACCTGTTCCCAAAAAAAGCCCCGTTCCGACAGCTCCTCCAAGCGCGATAAGCTGAATATGCCTGTTTTTCAAAGCTCTGTGTAGTTTTTTATCACTCATTTTTACTTTCCTCATAAAAAGTCCATAGATTACCAAAAAATTCCAAAAATTACGATATAAACAGACAAAAATTATAACTTTTGATGTATTAATCAACTTTTTCTAAAAAACATAATATACTTTTAGCCAAAAAATAAAAGAGAGTTTATGAAAAAAAGATTCATACTCATACTATTACTATCTTCTGCATTTTTACTCTTAACTGGATGCGTGTACAAATCCACAACAAGTGAACTTGCGCAATTTGACAATATATTGCAAGAAAACAGATGTGATTTTTCTATCGTAGATAAAAAACTAAAAAAAGGCGACGATATAATTCTTTGGAGCATTCAAGGAGGTTCGCTTGCCAGAAATTGCGGAGATTTCGCAAAAAGCACACAATTTTTTGATGAAGCCGAACTTCACTACAAATTTGACGTAGATATGAAAAATCCCCTGCTTGAGGTAAGAGATAAAACAAAGTCCATTTTGATAAACAATAACGCTAACCCGTATGAGGGAAACGTATATGAAAAGATAATGGTAAATACCTACAAAGCGTTGAACTTCTTAGCTCTGAATGACAAAGAGAATGCGCGCGTAGAGATTAACAGAGCGCTTGAGAGAGAGCGCATAGCAAAAGAGTATTTCGCAAACGATATAGCGTCTTTAGAAAAAAAGAATGCCGCAAACTTGCAAGAACTTAAAAATACTCAGGACTTATATAACTCTTTTGCAAAGCTCAAAGCCGAACGGGAAGAGAAAAAAAGCGGCGTTAAAACCAAAGCGCAGACTTTTGATTTTAATGAAAACTCTATAGAATTGGCTTTTGAAAAATATACCCAAAACAGTGCAAGCGCATATTCTAATTTTATAAATCCGTTTACGACCTACCTTAGCGCGCTTTTTTTGCTAAATGACAGGAGTTACCAAAGAGCTGTTGATTTATTTAAAGAAGGTTTGCAGATAGACCCTAAAAATATGCAGATAGCAAAAGATTTTATGATGGCAGATAAGATGGCTGGGGAGTTTAATGCCCGCTTTAACGAGCATTATGTTTGGCTTATATATGAAAATGGATTTGGTGCGGCAAGAGGAGAATTTACGATTGATTTGCCGCTTTTTTTAGCTTCGGATTCATTAATATACTCAAGTATCGCTCTGCCAACACTTGTATTCCGCCCGCTCTCTTATCCGTTTTTAACTATAAAAAATGATTCCGGAGATAGTTTTAGGACGTATGTCATAGCTGATATGGATTCTATAGCTTCAGCAGAATTTAACAAAAGATATTTTGGTCTAGCCGCACAAGCCGTTATAAGCGCGGCGGCAAAAACTGTTATACAAAAACAGTTAAATGATATTGACCCGATTTTGGGATTTTTAGGGTTTGCTTATCAGATAGCTACGACAAAAGCAGATACAAGAAGTTGGAGCGCACTGCCGAAGAGATTTGAAGCGGCGAGCATTCCGATAAAGGATGGCAATATTACGATTATTGACGAAAATGGGATAATATTGCAAAAAGAGTTTTTGCAAAACGACAAAAATGTCATAATCTACATAAAATCATTGCAAAAAGGTCAAATAACCGTGCACAAAATATATCTTTAAGGAGAAAAATATGAGAAAAATATTTTATTTTTTAGCGTTTACAGCGCTTCTTTTCACAGGCTGCGCGGACAAACATCCGCAAATAAATACATCCAGTCCAAACATTATCTTTGAAGATAATAGTTTAGGCAAATGGTTTGTTCTGCAAAATGTCGTATCACTTAAAAGGAGTGATAACTTTATGGAGATTGAGATAACTGGGAAAAATCACAGCTCATCAAAGCAGGTTTTAACTTATATCGTTGATTGGTATGACCAAAACGGATTTATCATCAAATCCATCTTGACAAAACGCAAAATAGCAAGCATAGAGGGCGGTAAATCCATCATAGTACATGCGGTAAGTCCAAGTGCAAACACGCAAAGCTATAAAATTCGTTTCGGTGTGCCAAGCGAAGATGACGAGCTTAGAGACCAAAATGTAAATTTAAAAGAGTATAGAGGAGAGTAAAAATGAAAAAGAGAGTATTAACAAAAGTGGGCTTAGCAGCAATGGTATTTGTTTTAGCAGGGTGCACACAGCAAGCACCGCGCTATGTCGGCGTTGACAATCCTGAAGTGCAGGCTGTTATATCTATGGGGCTTGACAGACAAGACTTTGAAAAAGCGGCATCTGACGCAGTTGATTCACTGCTTCGTTCAGGTGTATTAAGTAAACCTAACGGCGAAAAATATATCGTGGCTATAGGCAGAATCATAAATGACACTACCCAAAAAATAGATACAGACCTTTTTGTCAAAAAGATAAGAACGTCTATATTGAGTTCTGGCAAAGCGGTCATTACTTCAGCCATAACTGCGGGCGGAAACGATGATGAGCTTATCTATCAAACAAGAGATTTGAGAGCTGATGATGAATTTCAACAAGACACTATAGCAGGAAAAGGCACTATATTAGCGCCTGAATTGTCGCTTACAGGCAAAATAATACAGCAGTCAAAAACAGTTGATAAAAATAAATTGGTAGAGTATTATTTTCAGTTAACGCTTACAAATCTCAAAAATGGACTTGCCGTATGGGAAGAGGAGAGTATCATTGGAAAAGTCGGAGATAAAAAATCGGTTAATTGGTAAAAACCATTGGTCAAAAAATTGATATGAAGTTAAACAAAATCATCAGCCGCACACTCGCTGTCGTCCTGTTTTTAACAGCAGGTTCGCTCAGCACTGCGGCTGAACATATTAAAACCACTGCCGATAAAAGCACGACTGCAAAAATCAAAATGACTTTTGACAGCGGTGAAGTTGTAATCTCACTCATAAACAATCCAACCGCCGCCGATTTGCTGTCGCTTTTGCCGTTAACCTTGTCTGTCAGCGACTTCAACAATGCCGAAAAAATTATCATGCTGCCGCAGACTTTAGCTGGAGCAAAATCTGCTGTTGGTTACGACTCAAAAGTCGGCGATGTTGCGCTTTATGCGCCGTGGGGCAATTTGGCAATTTTTTACCGCGACGCTTCATATGCTGCCGGCCTACTTTACTTAGGCAGGGTTGAATCAGGACTTGACGCGTTATCAAAAATTTCAAATAACGCAAAAATTTTTATTGAGCAGATATGAAACGCTTTTTTGATTTTTAATGCAGTTTTTGGGTCAAAGACAATTTTAGAGGAGAGACTGTGATAAAAAAGATATTTACGAATACTTATACGGTTTTGTTTATTTATGTGCCGATAATCGCACATATTGCAGGCTTTATATTTATGCTTTTAGCGGGGACTTTGAGCGATATTCTTCGTCTTTTTCCACTCAATGACGACTTGTATCAAGTTTTAGAAAATATTTTTCATCTATTTTTTGCTCTTCTTTTGCTGCTTTTGCCGCTTGGTTTTGGCAGCTATTTTTGGGCTAAAAAATTTATAAACGAGCTAAATTTCAAAACCTATTTTGCAATTTTTGCGCTTTTGATATACA
>JAIRKW010000066.1 GCA_031259875.1 Campylobacteraceae bacterium | reverse complement strand
CTTCATACCGCTGTATTTTCATGTTTTGTCATCTATAAAAGCAAGGTTAGTATTCGTCTTATTTATTGCCGATTGCGTGTGAATAAAACTTAAATTACTATTGCAAAATAAAGCAGTGTGATAGACTAAAGCAGCAGAAAAAAAGTCGTTTTGCAGCTTGCAAGCAGGAACATACTGTAAGCCAAATAGACCATCTTTGTTAAAACCAAATCCTTCTATTGAAAATTTGAAAAATTTTAATAAAATAAACATTTTGAAATTGTTGAAAAATATCACACTGAAAAATTTTTACACATCTAGGCATCATTGAAAGAGTAATTTTGAATTTATTACGATGATTTTTTATAAATATTTTTATTGTGTAAAAATGTAACATGCCGATTTTAAGTAACTGCAAATAATAATTTTTTCCTCTGAAAAAGCTTTTTAAAAAGTTTTTTAAATATAATAATAAGTTAAATCTATACGCTTAAAGGTTCGCCGATGAGTCATACGTCATTCGCTCACCCATACTTTGGGGCGTTTTTTTCTATGTTTTTGGCATTTTTTATATTTTTAGGCATGGTGTTGGCAGCGCGCTATATCAGCCGCGCTCTTTGTGCTAAAGACGGCGAAAAACTCAAACTTACCATATATGAGTGCGGATTTCCGGCGATAAAACAGCCAAACCGTATCTCTGCGCACTTCTATCTCTTTGCACTTTTATTTATACTGTTTGATGTTGAAATTGTTTTTATGTTTCCGTGGGCTGTGAATTTTAAAGCTTTGGGCATTTTTGGCTTTGTAGAAATGATACTTTTTATAGCGCTTCTGGCGATAGGATTCGCTTATGCGTGGAATAAAGGAGCGCTTGAATGGCACAGCATAAAATAAACTATTTTCAAGATGCCGCTCTGCCTGTGGCCGTTACCACGCTCGATAAAATCGTGCAGTGGGGTAGAAGTAACTCTTTTTGGCCTGCTACTTACGGATTGGCGTGCTGTGCTATTGAGATGATGGCAGCAGGTGCTGGAAGATTTGATTTTGATAGATTCGGAACGATATTCAGAGCAAGTCCGAGACAGGCGGATGGTATCATCGTAGCCGGTACTTTGACAAAAAAACATGCGCATTTGATGAAAAGGATTTACGACCAGATTCCTGACCCAAAATGGGTTATCAGTATGGGAAGCTGTGCCAACACGGGCGGTATGTTCAACACTTACTCAACCGTGCAAGGCGTTGACAGGATAATTCCAGTTGATATATATCTGCCTGGCTGTGCGCCAAGACCCGAAACGCTTCAATATGCTGTTATGCTTTTGCAAAAAAAGATACGCTCTCAAAAAATGGGTAAACAGACCAAACCAAAAAGGCTTGTGTAATGCGCGAATACATAAACAGAAAAGATAGTCAAAAAAAGACTTATTTCAACGACAGATTTAAAACGCCTAAAAAACTTGAGAGATTTAATGTGGACAGTGACGAAGTTTTTAAAAAAGATTTTGAAGTGCTTAACGCAAAATTTCAGATAAACAACGCCTATATAGAAGCAGGGCAGATGGTTGTGTGGATAGAGCCTAAAGATAATGTAAAAGTATTGAAATTTTTAAAAAATCACCTTTTTTATAATAATCTAAGCGAAATGAGTGCAGTTGATTTTTTGGATAAGAGAGGAGAGTTTGAGATATTTTATCAAATGCTCTCTATGAAAAAACGAAAAAGATTACGCATTAAATTTAGTATTAAAGAACAAGAAGAGATAAAAAGTGCTGTTGTCGTTTACAAAAGTGCAGATTGGGCGGAACGCGAAGCATATGATATGTTTGGAATAATCATTGTCGGGCATCCGTATATGAAACGTATTTTGATGCCGGATGACTGGATAGGATATCCGCTTCGTAAAAGTTATCCGCTTCAAGGAGATGAAAATGCGCAGTGGTATGAGATAGATCATATTTACGGCAAAGAGTACAGAGAACTTATAGGTCCCGAGATACGAGACAGTGCGATGATAGAAAAAGAGAATACAAGGGGATATGCCAGAATCGGACACGAAGTGCATTTTGGTGAACCTTACAGTGAAAAACCAAGCAAAATCAGTGAGTATCAAGAAAAAGGCGGTGTAACATTTGTTAAAAAGATAAAAAAATCCGCTTCCGTAACTCTTAAGAAAAGGCATTAAAATGGCGCAGCAGGCAAATAGATTAAAACCTTTTTTTGAAAATATCTCCTTTAGCAAGGAAGAGGGCAATATGGTGGTCAATTTGGGACCGCAACACCCGTCTGCGCATGGACAGTTACGATTGATACTGGAGCTTAACGGCGAAAAAATAATAAGAGCACTTCCTGATATTGGTTATATGCATCGGGGTTTTGAAAAACTTGCCGAGAATATGATATACAACGAGTTTATGCCTACGACCGACAGGATGGATTATATAGCGGCAACCTCCAATAATTATGGTTTTGCGCTTGCTGTTGAGCGGCTCATTGGAGTTGAAGTTCCTCGTCGCGCACAAGTTATCAGAATGCTGCTTTTAGAGCTTAACCGTATCTCTTCACATCTGTTTTGGCTTGCTACTCACGCTCTTGATATTGGAGCTATGACGGTTTTTTTGTATGCTTACAGAGAGCGCGAGTTTACTATGGATTTGATAGAGGATTACTGCGGTGCGAGATTGACGCATAACTCTGTACGAATAGGCGGTGTGCCTTTAGATTTGCGTGATGGTTGGCTTGAGAAATTAAGCGAATATTTGGACAAACTTCCTGAAGCGATTAAGACTTACGAAGGACTTTTGGACGAGAATAGAATTTGGCGTATGAGACTTGAAAATGTTGGCATATTAACAGCCGAAGCAGCTCAAAGCTGGGGAGCTTCAGGCGTTATGCTAAGAGGCAGCGGTATATCATGGGATATACGAAAAGAAGAACCTTATGAACTTTATAATGAAGTAGAGTTTGATGTGCCTGTGTCCGATACTTGCGACTGTTTTGGGCGATATAAATTATATATGGAAGAGATGCGTCAATCAATTAGAATTTTAAGACAGTTAATTCCTATGCATGAACAGACTAAACCACAGATTATGGCTGACGCGCCTGAATTTATAAGCGCGCCTAAAGAACAGATTATGACGCAAAACTACTCTTTAATGCAGCATTTTGTTTTAGTAACGCAAGGCATGAGACCGCCTGAGGGCGAAATATATGCAGCCACAGAGTCTCCAAAAGGCGAGCTTGGATACTATATCAATTCGCAAGGCGGCGCATATCCTTACAGGCTTAAAATCAGAACGCCGTCATTTTGGAATTGCAGTCTTTTTCAGGAGATAATGTGCGAATCATATCTGCCGGATGCTATTGCGATGATAGCAAGCTCCAATATTCTGCTTGGTGAAACGGATAGGTGAAAAGATGAAACGATATGATTTAAGACATTTATCAGTCCGCTTTGCATTCAAAATCTTTGAGCTTATAAGCAGCTCGCAAAAAGGTGAAGTCTCTATATTTATTTTTGAAACAACGGAAGATGAGAAACTGCAAACTATCATTAAAAATCTCAAGCGCGAAGGGCATGAAGTAATGAATTCACTGCGCTTTAATGAAGTCGACTGGACAATAGTCGTAAAAGCTTTTGCAAGTGAACCTAAAATCTCAAATCCGCTTTTTGACGCTTTTGAAAAGTACGGCGTGGAATTAAAAACTCTTGACAGACAAAGTGCTGTTTTATGTATCGGTACACATTTTGCAAAAGATAATGAGGCTTTAGCACGTGAACTTTGCGAATGGGAAAAAGAGTTAATATATATGTCTGCACAAGAGGATTTGAGTCTTAAAAAAACCGCCCTTAAACATATAAAATATGAAGCAGGCTCTGAAGGCGGCGTATTGGCGCTTATTGCCAAAACTCTTTTGGATGATGCTCAAATTCCGCAGGATGTTAAAAATTATCTTGACGAATTAGACGACGGATATTTAAGCGCAGAGAGCAATGTGGGTGAAGAGGAGATGGAAGAGATAAAAAAAATAATGACACAAAGTGCACTGTCGCTTTTATTCGGACGCGATTTGTATTATCATCCAGATGTTGATTTGATAGCAGCTTTAACAGCTCTCATATCGCGTTTTAAACCTTTAAGAGTAAGCGTTTTGGATGATATAGAGTTAAGAGCTAAACCTAAAACATTACTGCCGCCGCCGATAAACGAACTCAAAAGCTTTGACGGTACGATAGTTTATTTTTATGACAGCGGCGAAATAAATCCAAAACTTTACGGCTCTTCGCAGTTTGCGATAGCGGCTAAATTAAAAGACGGAGACGAAGTTTTGATAGAAACTTCAAATAGTGTGTATGAGTCTTTATTTTCTATTGATACAAATATGAGGGGAACAATTGCTGTTTTAGGCGCAAGGAAGAGCGGTTACAGATATGAAGCTGTGAAAGTTTCAAAAAGGGGCTCAAATGGCTGATATAACGATAACTATAAATGGTGTTCATTTGCAGGCAAAAGAGAATGAAACGATTTTGAATATAGCGCGTGCAAACGGTATATTTATACCGGCTATCTGTTATCTTAGCTGCTGTTCACCGACGTTGGCATGCAGGCTATGCATGGCGGACGTTGACGGCAAAAGAGTTTATACTTGCAATGCGAAAGCTAAAGACGGGCAGGTTATTGTTACAAACACTCCTGAAATTGAAGCCGAACGCCGTGCTATAATGGAAGTTTATGCCGTCAACCACCCTTTGGAGTGCGGTGTATGTGACAAAAGCGGTGAGTGTGAATTACAAAATTATGTGCATGAAACAAAAATAAATAACCAGCGCTATTCCGTAGCAAATACTTACCGTGATGTACAAAATTGGGGCAATATACGATATGACGCTTCTTTATGTATAGTATGTGAAAGATGCGTAACGGTATGTAAAGATAAAATTGGCGAAGCAGCTCTGAAAACCGTTCCAAGAGGCGAAGAGTTGGCTGTACCCAAAGAGTATAAAGATATAATGCCAAAAGATGCTTATGCAGTTTGGAATAAAATGCAAAAGTCACTCATAGATAAAGTGCGTGATGAAAATGGTAATATTGTAGATTGTGTCAGATGCGGCGAATGCAGTGCGGTTTGCCCTACAGGTGCGCTTGTTGAGAAAGATTTTCACTATATATCTAATGCATGGGAGCTCAAACGGATACCAGCCGCAAATCCGCACAGCAGTGACTGTGCTCCTATATATTATGAGGTAAAACAGCAAAGCATAGACAATCCGTCGCCTAAAATTTATAGAGTGCAAAGCGAGTATAATTTTATGCCTTTAAGCGAAGCGGCGCGATACGGATATGATTTCGAAAATGCAAATGCCATAAAAAATAAAGAAACTTTTCAAGATGTAGTAAATTTCATCAAAAATAGTGCTGGAACGATACTTTTTAACAGTTTTATCACAAATGAAGAGGCGTTGATACTTCAAAAGCTAAAAGAGAGATTTTCGCTCAAGCTGGTAAATGAGGACGCTTATGTATACAAACGGTTTTTAAAAGCAATGAGCAAATGTTCAGGTCACACCTTATATCAAGGCACTCTTGAGAGTATTCAAAAAAGCGATTTTATTGTAACTGTCGGCTCAATGTTAAGGTATGATGCGCCAAATGCCGGATACGCTTTAAACTCTGCTTTAAAGATGAACCGTGCCGCAGCTTTATATTGCCATCCCATAAAAGATAAAGTTGTGCAAGGTTTTTCTAAAAATCTATTAGAATTAAACTACCGCCCCGGCAGCGAAGAAGCGCTTTTATATCTGCTGCTTGAAATTTTCACGCCGTTGTCTGAGCTTGATGATACAACGAGCGAATATCTGCAGTCATTTCATGCGAAGTTCAATAAAACAGTTGACAGTAATGAAGCCAAAGAGGTTACTTCAAAACTCTGGGATATTGTCGGCATCGAAAATAAAAGCGCACAGATAGAAACTATGATGTCTGGTAAAAACCGCTTTTCACTGATAATCGGCGAAGATGTATTAACTCATCCAAGATGGCAAAATATGGCTTATATTGTAGGTACATTAGAACGTTTGGCAAATTTTAAAGCAGTTATTATTCCTACGCAAACAAACACGCTTGGCGTCTCATTGATATGCGAACTTGATGAGTATATAGAGGGCAAAACGCTTGGTTATAATCGTTTTGGCGATATGACGATGAGCGCATTTGGATATGGATTTGACATGCCTGCTCTTAATCAGCAAGAGGGCACATTTACCAATATAGACAAAAGAGCAGTGCCGACAAATGCCGCACTTCCTTATGATGGTTATGAATTGAACGATATAGCTTCCGAGCTTGGAATTTGGGCAAAATATACTATTGATTATACGAAAAAACTGCCCGTAAGCGCAGGGTTCAAAGAGATAGCGTTTGATGATTTAAAGACGGATTTTGATAATGCAGGCAATGATGTGAGAGGCTATGCTCTTGAGATTCAAAGTGCGGATATATCAAAAACTCCTATCAATTTTAAAAACGTAACACTAAGCGGAGATATAGTCTATAGATTAAATCCTGTCTCGCAATTTAGCTTTTTTACAAATCAAGCCTCTAAATTAAACAGGAAAGGCGTACTTTTTGCTTCAAAAGAGTTTATAGATTCGCATAATCTTTTCAGCGGACAAAATGTAAAAATCACATCCCGAAACGGTGCAATTTTATATCTGGATATAGAAGAAGATAAAAATATATCAGGCGAATTTGCCTATCTGCCGACTTTTGATAAGATGTTGAATGTTTATCCGTTTTTTGAAGAGTATAGATTTGCTACATTTACAATAAAGGGGGTTTACGATGACGAATGAAGCGGCTATCATTGTTGAAACAGTCGTAAAATCCATAATCGTGCTTATAATTATAGCAAGCTTGGCCGGATTTGCCACGTATGTGGAACGTAAGATTTTGGGTTTTATGCATCGTCGTTTGGGGCCTATGTATGTAGGACCATTTGGTATTTTACAAGCTTTGGCAGACGTCATAAAATTATTTACCAAAGAAGATATTGTGCCGCAAGAAAGTGTGAAAGCGATATTTTATCTGGCTCCTCTTTTGATAATAACGGCTGTTTTTACGGCGTTTGCTGCAGTGCCGTTTTTTCCTGAGTTTGAATTTGGAGAGTATAGAACCTCTGCTGTCATATCAGATATAAATGTGGGCATTTTATTTGTTATAGGTGTAGCAAGCGCAGGTATGTACGCACCGCTTTTGGCTGGTCTTAGCAGTTCGAATAAATGGGCATTGTTAGGCGGCGCGCGCGCCGTTGTGCAACTGCTCTCTTTTGAAGTTATAACCGCTCTTGCCATTTTAGCTCCTGTGATGCTTGTAAGTTCGTTGTCGCTTGTTGATATCAATAACTATCAAGCGGGCGGACTGTTTGATTGGATGATTTGGAAGCAGCCTGTGGCATTTGTATTCTTTTGTATAGCGGGGTTTGCTGAAACAAACAGAGTACCGTTTGATTTGCTGGAACAGGAATCTGAAATAGTAGGCGGATATATGACAGAGTATTCGGGTATGAGATGGGCGCTCTTTTTCCTTGGCGAGTATGCAAATATGATGCTTATATCATTTTTGGTCGCATTGATGTTTTTGGGAGGATTTAATTCTTTATGGGTTATCCCGGGGAGTATAATGATGCTCTTAAAAGTGCTTGGTTTTATGCTTTTCTTTATGTGGGCGCGCGGCGCGTGGCCTCATGTAAGACCCGACCAATTGATGTGGCTTTGCTGGAAAGTACTATTGCCTATAGCTCTTTTAAACGTGCTGATAACCGGCGTTGTTTTACTTTTGGGAGCGTAATATGTTAGACCAATTTACAAATAGAAACACAAACGGATATATCTACTTTAAATATGAGCCAACGCCAAAGACAAATTGGCAGAAGTTTTGCCGTGTTGTAAAAAGAAGTATAAAATTAGAGCTTTTTGCAGGGCTTTGGATAGTATTTAGAGAAATGGCCAAAGGCAAAAAAAACTGCCATACTACGCAGTATCCGTTAGAGAAAATGCCGATAGGTCCCAGATATCGTTCCGTACACAGGCTTTTACGGCTCTTGGAGAGCGGCAGTGAGCGATGTATAGGATGCGGGCTGTGTGAAAAGATATGCGTATCAAATTGTATAAGGATGGATACGGGTGTTGATCAAAACGGACGCAAAGCAGTAAAAGAGTATAGTATAAATTTTGGACGTTGTATTTATTGCGGTTTGTGTGCCGAGGTTTGTCCGGAGCTTGCGATAGTGCATGGAAGCGAATATGAATATGCTGCTGAACAGCGTGCATATTACGGTTTAAAAGAGGATATGCTGACGCCGATTGACAAATTTAAAAACGGTTTTCAAGAAGAGTTTGAGGGTTATGGCAGCATAAGTTCACAAGCCGATAAAACTATTAAAAAAACTCCAATTGCGGGAGATGATTAATGTATGAAGTTATCGCTTTTTATCTATTTGCGGCGCTTATTGCAGTACTGTTTTTAATTACGGTATTTAGCAAAAACGCACTCCACTCTATGAGTTCGTTAGCGGGCGGTATGGTTTTTATCGGTGCGCTTTTTTTCCTTTTGGACGCCGAATTTATAGGAGTTGTTCAAATCATCGTGTATACAGGCGCAGTTATGGCTCTGTACGCTTTTGGTATGATGTTTTTTGATACGGCCAAAGAAGTTAAAGAGAATATAGCGGCAAAAAGGGCAATATATACTTTGTGGATATTTGTCGCGGTTTTGCTTGCAGCGATAGTTTGTGCGCCTATATTTGCAGACACTTTGCAGGCTTCGATACCGGCAGATGAGAATTTAAGCAATGCACATGCTTTGGGACTTGTGATGTTTACAAAATATCTGGCAGCTTTTGAGCTTACGGCTGTAATGCTTTTAGTTGCTATGATGGCCGGTATCATTTTGGTAAGCAGGCGGCTTGATGCGGGAGAGGCGCAATGATAGGATTTTACCACTATATAATACTAAGCACGTTTTTATTTGCAATAGGGTTGATTGGCATTTTAAGAAGAAAAAATCTTTTAATGCTCTTTTTCTCCACGGAGATTTTACTAAATGCTGCAAATGTCGGTTTTGTTGCAGTATCAAAATTTTATATGGATTTGGGCGGACAGATGTTTGCTCTGTTTATTATAGCGGTAGCTGCGAGCGAAGTTGCGGTAGGGCTTGGACTTTTAACGCTCTGGTATAAACGTACGGGCTCTATTGACCTTGACAGTTTAAATATTATGAAGGGATAGAAATGGAAATTTTTATATACACAGCCCTTTTTTCACCGCTTGCCGCCGCAATTTTTGCCGCAATTTTTGCAATGAGAGAGAAAAAAATTATTACCGGAATAGTAAATTCTATTTTTATAGCTCTTTCAACTGCTGCTTCAATCGTACTTTTATGCATTATGGATGAAAACAGTTTCCGCTTAAACTTGATTGATTGGATAAGCGTTGGAAATTTGAGTATACCGTTTGGGTTTGTGGTTGACAGAGTGAGCGTTATAATGATGGTAACGGTAGGCGTTGTTTCAACGGCTGTACATATTTACTCTATAGGCTATATGGCTCATGACAAATCGTTTAACCGTTTCTTTTCATATCTTTCGGCGTTTGTTTTCTCCATGCTTGTACTTGTAATGAGTGATAATTTTGCAGGACTTTTTATAGGATGGGAGGGTGTGGGGCTCTGCTCATGGATGCTTATAGGCTTTTGGTATGAAAGAGACAGTGCGTCGTGGGCGGCTAATGAAGCTTTTATTATGAATAGAATAGCCGATTTGGGTATGCTTCTTGGTATATTTATGATTTACTGGCAGTTTGGAACTTTGCAGTATGAGGATGTTTTTAACACAGCGGCAGATATCGATACAGCAGTTTTACAAATCATCGGCATACTGCTCTTTATAGGCGCAATGGGTAAATCAGCACAGTTTCCTCTGCATACTTGGCTTGCGGATGCCATGGAGGGACCAACTCCAGTATCGGCGCTTATACATGCTGCCACAATGGTAACAGCCGGTGTTTATCTTGTCATACGTGCAAATCCTATTTATGCAAATATTCCCGATATTGGTTTTTTTATTGCCTCTTTGGGAGCGTTTGTCGCTGTTTTTGCCGCGCTGATGGCTCTTGTTAATAACGATTTGAAACGTATTATTGCTTACTCTACGCTCTCTCAGCTTGGATATATGTTTGTGGCTGCCGGTCTTGGGGCATATTGGATAGCATTGTTTCACCTTGTAACTCATGCTTACTTTAAATCGCTGTTGTTTTTAGGCGCTGGAAATGTTATGCATGCCATGAATGAGGATTTAAATATCAAAAATATGGGAGGACTTTTTGGCGCGCTGAAAATTACTGCTGTTTTGATGATAATAGCCTCTGTTGCACTTGCGGGTATCTATCCGTTTGCCGGTTTCTTTTCAAAGGATAAAATTTTAGAAGTCGCACTCAATGAAAATACATACATTCTCTTTTCAACTCTTTGGGTGGGAGCAGGTTTGACGGCATTTTATAGTTTTAGGCTTATATTTATTGTATTTTTTGGTGAAGCTTCGTGGAAAAAGCGGCATATCCATCCGCATGAAGCGGCAAAGTCTTCATTGTTAGCGATGCTGCCTCTTGGCATTTTGGCTGTAATAGCAGGCCATTTTGAAGAGGTATTTGAAGAGTTTGCAACGCAAATTTTGCCTGAATATACATTTGGCATTACACATGAGACTGTCATTTTGATGATTACATCAACACTTGGCATAGCAATATTTGGGATATTATTTGCATTTTATATGTATATTGTACGAAATGGATTTTCAAAAAAGATAGAAAAAAGTGCCATGTATAAGTTTTTATTTAATCAATACTATATTCCGCAGTTGTATCAAAGTCAAATTGTACGGCGGTTTGAAGCAATTGCAAAATTTTCTTGGAAGAAACTGGATGAAAAACTTATAGATGCGAGCGTAGATATGATAGCGAATATGCTGTACCGAAGCGGCGACAAAGCGCGCCGTATGCAAAGCGGTAATCTCTCCGCAATGCTTAGATGGATGGTATTTGGTTTGGGCATATTGCTGCTTTTTGCAGTTTTTTATCAGGCATAAAGGGAGATGATGGGCAGTATACTATTATTAGCGACGGTTTTGTTTCCTCTGTTTGCGGGTTTTGCAGGCTTTTTGGTAAAACAAAAACATATTAAAGTTTACGCAATTGCGGCGGCCTTTATAGAGTTCATACTCTCTTTAATGCTTTGGGCGATGTTAGATGCGAATGAGGGCGGTTTTCAAATGCTTATAAATCTCCCATTAATACCGAGTTTTGGCGTATCGTTTCTGCTCGGAATTGACGGTATATCGCTCTTTTTGGTAATTTTAAGTACATTTATAACATTTGTAGGACTTATCGGTCTTGGTGAAATGCCGAATCTAAAAAATCTTATTATCTCTATACTGTTTTTAGAAATGACCATGATAGGCGTTTTTGTCAGTCTTGATTTACTGCTGTTTTATCTCTTCTGGGAACTCTCTTTGGTGCCTATGCTTTATATTATCGGTGCATGGGGAGCAGACAAAAGGATTTATGCGGCGGTAAAATTTTTCTTATATACATTTGCAGGTTCTGTACTGATGCTTGTGGGTATTTTGTATTTCGGATATTTGTATTACGAAGCAAACGGCGTTTGGAGTTTTTCATTAATTGATTGGGAGAATTTCCCGCTCTCATATGGCGTTCAATTATGGCTTTTTGGAGCATTTTTCTTAGGGTTTGCCATCAAAGTGCCGATGTTTCCTTTTCATACCTGGCTTCCATATGCGCACGGGCAAGCTCCGACAATAGGCTCCGTTATCCTTGCAGCTGTACTTTTAAAGATGGGAACTTACGGCTTTGTGAGATTTTTACTGCCGCTTTTTCCCGATGCTTCGGTAGAGTTTTTGATACCTATCGCAATAGTGTCGGTAGTGATGGTCATTTATGCAGCGCTTATCGCATTTGCGCAGGATGATATGAAACAAGTTATCGCTTACTCCTCTATTTCACATATGGGTGTTATCATTTTGGGAACATTTGCGCTTAATACGGAAGGAATTTCAGGTTCTGTCTTTTTTATGATAAGTCACGGACTCGTAAGCGGCGCGCTGTTTATGCTGGTAGGCGTTATATATGACAGGCGTCATACGAAAATGATGAATGAGTTTGGGGGATTGGCTTTAGTAATGCCGCGTTACGCGACAATTTTTGCTATTGTTCTTATGGGTGCGGTTGGACTTCCTTTGACGATAGGATTTGTAGGCGAATTTTTATCGTTAATGGGATTTTATAAAGTGAATTGGCTGTTAACTGCACTTGCCGGCACAGGTATTATTTTGGGCGCAATATATATGCTGAGGTTATATAGAAAATCTTTCTTCGGAGAGATTAAAAAAAGAGCAAATAAAAATTTGAAAGATTTATATCCAAGAGAACTTTTTGCGCTTGTGCCGATAACTATTTTGATAATATTTTTAGGCGTTTATCCTAAAGCGGTTTTAAATCCTGTCCAAGAGAGCGTTAAAAGCACGCTTGAGATAATGTCGCAAAACGCGCGAAAGTATGAAACGAAGTTCTTTTTGGAGCAAGTTGCCTCGAAGGAGAGAAAGTAATGCAGGAAATTTCGCTTATATCGCTTGAGAGTTTAAATCTTTTCACGCTGTCACCAATGATAATTCTATGTGCAGGCGCACTTTTTATAGTATGTATTGATATGCTTAAAAAAGAGTTGCCGCGCGGCTTTTATGCAAGTTTAACATCGCTGTTTTTGATAGGCTCTTTTATCTTCGTTTTGGCTTTTGGCACGCAGGATGAGACAGGCTTTTTTGATATGATACTGATAGACGGCATGTCAAAATTGTCACAGTTAGCTATATTTGCCATATCTTTGCTGTTTGTACAATTAACGCTTTGCAAGAGAGAGTCCGCAGAGTATAGATTTGCGGAGTATTTTGCTTTATTGCTGTTTATGACGGCAGGATTTGCATTTATGGTCTCTACGACAAATCTTATACTTATGTTTATAGGGCTGGAAACGGCGTCTTTGTCGCTTTATACAATGATAGCGATGCACAATCGCAAAAAAGCCATAGAAGCAGCGCTGAAATACTTTACTATGGGAGCGGCGGCCAGTGGATTTTATGCCTTTGGAGCAATGTTGTTGTATGCCTTAAGTGCAAGCGTTGACATAAATGAGATAGTGATAAGGTTATCTGATAGAGATTTTAGTCCTGCAATCGGTGTTTTAGGCGCGCTTACGTTAATGCTTGGCGCAGTAGGATTTAAACTCTCGCTTATACCGTTTCATACTTGGATGCCTGACGTTTACGAAGGCTCTCCCGCACCTCTTGCCGGATATATTTCCATAGCTCCGAAAATAGCGGCATTTATAGTAGCGGTAAGAATATTTGAACCATTTATAATGCACAATATGATTTGGATAGAGAATATCTTTTATATATTCGCAGCAGTTACTATGACGCTCTCCAATTTGATGGCTTTAGTGCAAACAGACGTTAAAAGAATGCTTGCTTTCAGTTCCATATCGCACGCTGCATTTATATTATGTGC
>JAIRKW010000060.1 GCA_031259875.1 Campylobacteraceae bacterium | reverse complement strand
TTTCTATCTGTTTTATTTCAAAACCCAAAAAAGTCTTTATAATGATGGAATTTTATCTTAAAAGCTTTCGACACTTCTCTTGCGCGTGAGAATTTAGATATAAAGTATCATCTTTAAATTCGGCAAAGTTTACAGACTCCTCAAAGCGTTTATTAAGCTTAGCATTTCTACTTTCAATCAATTTTTGAAATATTTTTTTGTCCGATGTACGTTTGCTGTGCAAAATTGCATTTGCTTGTATGGTTTGGTTCAAAGTTGACAGGCTATCATATCATCTATTTTTTTGATATTTAGGGTAAAAAGAACTAAAGCTAAAACAAATCCATTTTGAGCATTTAAGGAAAACAGATTTTTTGCCTCGCTTAATATCCTAAAATTTTTTACAAAGCATAGTTAAAAAACAGCATTTTGCTCAAAGTATCTCTCTTTAAGATATGATATCATCTCATCTATGACCATTTTACACTTATAACTTTCAAGCTCTTTTATAACCTCAAGTGTTTTTTTCATTCCCATTATTTGTGTATTGAAAACTTTTTCATTGTTTTAAAGAGCAATAAAACAGTATGTAGTGTATCAGCAGTCTGAAAGCACTTTTTTATAATTCGTATATATCGCACTTTCTGGCGGAAAGTATTCGTTAATAACAAGTGCGTATCTGTCAAACGGATTTTTTTCAAATACAAATTTAAATCTTTTCGAAGGCAGCAAATCGTAGCTATTCAGCATGATAGAAAACGGCACGGGATAATCCGAAGCGTACAAAAGTTTATGATGTATCTCTTTTTCACGGCTTAAATGTCTCAAAACTTTAGCTCTCACGGGAGTCAAGATAGCTGAGATATCGGCATAAAGATTATCATAAGTTTTAAGCATTTCGATGAGTGTAAAATACTCTTTTGGATAATACTTAGGATTGCGTTTTAAAGCCCGCAATATCTTTAGCGGTTCATAGCTTAATGCCATATGTGCGACTATTACTTTTAGCCCAAGTTTAAGTGGCAGTTCTATCATTTTTAAAGATTCGTAAGCTCTGTTTGATGGCAGACTGCTTTCACTTCCTATGTGAAAAATGACAGGCAAATCTCTCTTTTTGAGCTTTTCATAATATGGGATAAATTTTTCGTCATTCGTGTCTATCTCCCAATAGTTTTGCATAAATTTCGCACCTTTAAAGCCTCTGTCAACATACTTATCTATAAGTTCCAGGGCATTGCTTCTTAATGGATTTATGGAAAAAAACGGGATAATAATATCATGATGTTTTTTGTAAAGCCTTAATACATCGTCATTGCTTGCGCATACTGTATTGTCTTTGTGCAACACTTTGCCCTCTTCATCTATCTTTTCGTCAATACCAAAAAGAGTTATTTTTTTAATTTTCCTTGAAGTTTTGACTGACTTGATGAGCGTATTTACATACTCTTCATAACTGTTTTTTATAAGTTGTTTGGGATTTGCGCCAAGGCGTCTTGCAAAAAACATAATGGCAAGCTTGTCATAAAAACGTTTAAATCCAACTTGACTGCTCAAAAGATGTACGTGCATATCAACCATACTGCTGCCTTCCTAATCAATAAATCTTTTGGTGATTTCTTCGTAAGCGTCTATGCGTCTGTCTCTTAAAAACGGCCAAATACGTCTCACTTCCTCACTCCTTTTGATATCCAAATCAACATACAGTATACATTCGTCTTTTTCGTTTGCTTTTGTTAAAATCTCACCCTGCGCTCCTGCGGCAAAGGAGTTACCCCAAAAATGGATAGATTCATTTGCGTTTTTTTCATCACTCTCTATTCCAACTCTATTTACTGATACGACATTCAAGCCATTAGCTATAGCATGGGAACGTTGGATGGTTATCCATGCGTCAAGCTGCCGTTTTTTTTCCTCTTCTTTGTCTGTATCAAACCAACCGATAGCTGTTGGATATATGAGTAAATCAGCCCCCTTCAGCGCCATAATCCTTGCAGCTTCAGGATACCATTGGTCCCAGCATACCAAAAGTCCAATTTTGCCCACGCTTGTATTTATTGGATTAAATCCCAAATCACCAGGTGTAAAATAAAATTTTTCATAAAATGACGGGTCATCAGGAATGTGCATTTTGCGGTATTTGCCGGCTATTTCGCCATTTTTTTCAAATACAACAGCTGTATTGTGATAAAGTCCTGCCGCACGCTTTTCAAACAGTGAAGCGACTAAAACCACACCATTTTTTTTAGCTGTTTTAGACCAAAATGCCAAATCTTTTTCGTAATCTTTGGCTAAATCAAAATTGTTTGTATTTTCGTCGATACAAAAATATCTGTCTTGATGAAGCTCGCCTAAAACTACGAGTTTTGCACCGTTTTTAGCGGACTCTTCTATGGCTTTACATGTATGTTCTATAGTATCTTTTTTATTGCCGTGAAATTTTTGTTGAATAAGTGCGGTTTTCATAAGCTTACCTTGATATAAAATATTTGTAAAATGTAGCGTGTGAGAGCTTAAAAAATACCCAAAAAATATGTTAGTTCTGCACTTTACGAAAAATAGTTAAATTTATAAAATATAATATGTCAATATTTATCATTCATTTTACTCTAAAAAGATAAAATATTTTTTTTAGTATTTATAAAAATAAAGGATACATAATGCCGCAGCTTTTAAAAATTCGTGGGTTTTTGCCGTTTATACTGATAATGTTTATAAATGCTTCTGTCGATTTAGCACACAAGATAACAATCCAAAATGTCCTTCTTAAAAGTTACAGCGGCGATACGCTAATCATCCTAAACGCACTTGTCAACAGTATGATACTGCTGCCTTTTATATTTTTGTTTTCACCGGCTGGATTTTTAAACGATAGATTTTCAAAAACTACAATTATCCGCTGCTCCACAATTGCAGCTGTATGCTTAACTCTATTTATACTATTTTGTTATTTTCAAGGCTGGTTTATCGCGGCGTTTGTAATGACATTTTTGTTAGCGGCGCAAAGCGCTGTATATTCGCCTGCCAAATATGGACTTATAAAGCGTATTGTCGGCGTTGAGAAACTAAGCCTTGCCAACGGTATAATTCAAGCTTTGACAATTGCGGCGATTTTACTGAGCTCATTTGTTTTTTCGGCTGTTTTTGAAAAATACTACATAGCGGACAGTACCGACTCGAATCTCATTTTGGCTTCTATGCTTCCTATTGGTTTTGCGCTTGTTATATTAAGCTTGTTGGAGGCGTTTTTTGCCTTCAAAATACCGTTTTTTGAGGCTAAAAATATAACGGACAAGTTTGAGGTGAAAGAGTATGTGAAATTAAAATATCTTCGAAGCAATTTAAAAACGCTTAAAAGCAATAAAGATATCTGGCTTAGTATCGTTGGACTTAGTATTTTTTGGGGAATTTCGCAGATGGTTGTAGTAGCATTTCCCGCGCACTATAAAATAGTCACAGAAGACAGCAATGCTGTTATCATTCAAGGTATTTTAGCCATAAGTGCCATTGGACTTATCAGCGGCTCGGTGTTGGCTGGCATCTTCTCAAAAAGACACATTGAACTTGGCATTATACCCATAGGCGCACTTGGAATGTTTGCCGCACTTTGCGGTATGATATTTGCCGATCATGCCTTTTCTATGGGGGTATCCTCTTTAATATTCGGATTTTTCGGCGGGCTTTTTATAGTTCCTCTAAACTCCATCATACAGTATTTCTCAAGCGATAATCAAATGGGTAAGATACTGGCTGGCAACAACTTTATACAAAACTGCGTTATGGTCTTATTTTTATGCTTGACGATAGTTTTTATACTTTTTGACTTTTCAACGACACAGTTATTTTTTATAACAGCTCTGATAGCGTTTTTAGGAGCGTTGTATGCGATAAAGCAAGTGCCTCATCTGTTTGCAAGGATTTTACTTTTTCCGATATTAAAACTTGGATACAAAACAAATATACACGGCATAGAAAATATCCCTCCGCACGGCGGCGCACTGCTTTTGGGCAACCATATAAGCTGGATAGATTGGCTGGTTTTACAGGTAGCGAGCCCAAGAGCATTGAAATTTGTAATGTTTCGGGCATATTATGATAAATGGTATTTGACTTGGATATTTAAATTTTTTGATGTTATCCCGATAGCAGGAGGAGCCAGCAAATCGGCGATTGAAGGTATCAGAGCAAGACTTAAAAACGGAGAAGTAGTAGCGCTGTTTCCGGAAGGAATCATAAGTTACAACGGACAAATAGGCAAATTTGAAAGAGGTTTTGAACTTGCAATAGAGGGTATCGATGTGCCGATTATCCCTTTTTATTTGAGAGGACTTTGGGGTTCGACCTTCTCGCGTGCGGATGATTACTACAAGCAGCTGCGCCGCGGAAATGAAAAAAGGGAGATAGTTATAGCGTTTGGAGAAGCTCTGAAATCCACAGCTAAAACTAATGAAGTCAAGCAAGCCGTCATCAAACTGTCATTTTTGGCGTGGGATTTTTATCTCTCAGGTCAAAGACCTCTGCATTACAGCTGGCTGAAATGCGCCAATAATGCACTTTTTGCCAAATCCATTGCTGACCACTCAAGCGGCATTGCGCTTAGCAACCTTAAAGTTTTAACATCCGTGATTTTATTTATCAAAAAGCTAAAAGGAGCATTGAAAGAGGAGGAGAATATCGGTGTCATTCTGCCTTCATCCGCCGCTGCCTCGATAGTTAATCTAGCTCTTTTAGCACTTGGCAAAAAACCTATCAATTTAAACTACACGCTAAGTGTTGATAATCTCAAAAGTGCAGTGGAGACGGCAGAGCTGAAAACTATCATTACTTCAAAGCTATTTGAGCAAAAGCTTATTGCTCGCGGGTTTGATTTGAGCGGAGTATTGGAAAACAGAGCGATTTATGCCGAAACTATAAAAAACTCTTTTACTAAAGCTGATATCGTAAAAACGCTTTTTCAGGTTCTATTTTCGCCCACATGGCTTTTGGAGTTTTTGTATTTTGTACCAGTCAAGATGGAAGACACAGCGACAATCATATTCAGCAGTGGTAGTGAGAGTGCGCCTAAAGGTGTTGAGCTGACACATAAAAATCTATTAGCAAATATCAAGCAGGTGGCTGATTTGGCAAATTTTAGAAAAGATGATGTCGTGTTGAACTCTTTGCCTGTATTTCACTCTTTTGGATTTACCATCACGACGCTTATGCCGCTTTGTGAAGGAATATTTACAGTATCTGTAGCTGACCCTACAGATGTTGCCGCTATAGGTAAAATGTGCGCCAAATACCGTGTGAGCATACTTCTTGGGACTTCGACATTTTTTAGATTGTATATCAAAAACAAAAAACTCCACCCTCTGATGTTTCAAGCTGTAAGGATTGCTTTTGCCGGAGCTGAAAAGCTCAAGGATGACGTGAAAAACGGCTTTAAAATTAAATTTGGCATAGATATATATGAGGCTTACGGCGTGACTGAAACTGCACCCGCTGTATGCGCAAATATGCCGGATAGCTTAGAATATGTAACTTATAAACCTTTAACATTTCACAAAGACGGAACTGTCGGACTGCCGCTTCCGGGTACAATTGTCAAAATCGTTAACCCTGACACGCTTGAAGAGCTTCCAGTGGGCGAAGACGGACTTATATTAATAGGTGGTTCGCAGGTGATGAAAAGCTACTATAAAAATGAAGAAAAAACCAACGAAGCTATCGTTAAAATCGGCGAATGGAGATACTACAAAAGCGGAGATAAAGGACATATAGACGAAGACGGCTTTGTAACGATAGTAGACAGATACAGCCGTTTTGCCAAAATCGGCGCAGAGATGATAAGCCTGACAAGTGTGGAAAGTTTAATAATATCACTTTTTAAGGTAGAGATTGACCTTGTGGCCGTCAATCTTCAAGACAGTAAAAAAGGTGAAAAAATCGTACTTTTGTTTGCAAGCGAACTTTCATATGAAGAGTTTTTGCAATCTGTCAAAAGTGCTGCTATTGCACCGCTTTTAATGCCGAGTGAATTTTATAAAATAGATACTCTGCCAAAGCTTGCAAGCGGCAAAACAGACTTTAAAGCTTCAAAAGAGTTAGCTTTGAAATTATCAGACGGTGAGAGCGAAAAAGAATAGCAGGAAGATTAAATATTTTTGTGGATAATGCCTCTTACGGTAATAAAAAGTAATATTTTTTAATGGCAAAATGTATCATTGGAGTAATTAGCGGCAATCTTCTGCTTTTGTCTCGGTACAGTTGCAAAAAGTAAAAATAGAGAAATCTACTTT
>JAIRKW010000031.1 GCA_031259875.1 Campylobacteraceae bacterium | reverse complement strand
CGGCGGCAAGATACAGGTTTAATTTATTATAAAAAATCTGAATATTCTGCGCCGCTTTGGAGATTTGAAAAACTCCGCAAAGTTCCGTCACAATGCCAGCAAACATCGTAAAAAAAGCCGTAAACATAAATATATTAAATAAATTTATGTGAACAAAATAGCTTTTTCTAAGACTGCAAGGAAGCGCATCAGGACATACAAAATGCTGATAAAGTGCAAGCAAAAATAGTACAAATATACCGGCAAATATAAGCCAAACGCCTACGGACGCTAAAAAAGCCGACTTTTTAAACATTATAAATACTTCCCT
This sequence comes from Campylobacteraceae bacterium, assembly GCA_031259875.1. Lineage (GTDB taxonomy): Bacteria > Campylobacterota > Campylobacteria > Campylobacterales > Campylobacteraceae > JAIRKW01. The sequence continues at coordinate 2,918 of JAIRKW010000031.1, read as the reverse complement.
TTTGCATGTACTTTAAAATGCGCTATTTTAGAAATTAAATACACTCGTGCGCACCGATATTTCAAAACACACCGAAAATTTAATCTTAGAATTTTACTCTTTCAATATTTAAATCAATTATGCTTATGCCGCCTTCAAATTTGCAAACTGCCGTATATTTAAAATCGCCCGCATATTTAACAGCCATTGAATTTAAAAGGTGTTCCATTTCCTGTTTGCGCTTGGCATCGTCAAGAGTATGATATACATCTTTTAACATTTTAAAGTCGTTTGGCATATCAAAGCTATGTTGTTTCTTGAGGGTATCTATATATTCCTCGCACTCTTTTGTGAGATTTGCATTTTCAAAATCTTTCCGAATGCTTATGTTTAGCCGCGGTGCATTTATCGGCGGTAAAAACTCAGCGATTACACTCTCGTTTGCATCGCTTCTGTCTAACGAAACACCTGCTTTTATCTCCAAACCGCCGTTAATATTCCGCTCTCCTTCAGCTATAACAAGCGTACCTTCCTTGCCATCTTTTGACATATCAAAATTATTATAAAAAAATAACCTCTCTTTCCCAACTCCTTTGATATTTTTTCTATAATCCGTAAAAACAACCGCTCCTTTTTCCTTATTTTTTTCAGCCGCTGCCTTTTTTTCAATCTGTTCAACAAATGCGTTAAATTCCTCATTCGTTACCTTAAAAAGATTTATTACCATAGATATTCTATCAGCATTTTTTATATTAAAAGGTGGGAATATCTTTTCAATGGATACATCGGAGTTGCCAAAACTCTTTGCATTCGCACCGCAAACCAAAAAACCAACAATTAAAATTGCCGATAAAAATTTATATTTCATAAACCGCCTTAAAAATTTTATTTCGCCGATTTTAACACAAATTTTAAATTTTATTGATTGTTATTTTGTTCTCTTTTGCGTCTATCTTCAGCTTATCGCCCTCATATATCTTATCTTCCAATAAAAGTTCGGCAAGTTTATCTTCTACAAGCTCATACAAAGCACGCCTTAGAGGTCTTGCACCATAAACCGTATCAAATCCTGCTTCTGCTATCAAGTTAGCCGCCTCTTTTGTGAGAGTTGCTTCGATGGATTTTGCTTCAAGTTTTCTTTTGATGTCTCCAAACATAATATAGACAATCTCCCTCAAGCCGTCTTCTCCCAATGGATTAAAAATCACTATATCGTCAAGCCTGTTTAAAAATTCTGGTTTAAAATAGTTTTTAAGTTCATCCAAAACCGCTGTACGCCTTGTATCGCCATCTGTCTCCATAATTTTCGCACTTGCTATATTTGAAGTTAAAATAATAATCGTATTTTTAAAGTCAACCGTAACGCCCTTGTTGTCCGTCAAACGCCCATCGTCTAACACCTGCAAGAGTATATTAAATACATCAGGATGCGCTTTTTCTATCTCGTCAAACAAAATAACGCTGTACGGTTTTCGCCTTACAGCCTCAGTCAACTGCCCGCCTTCCTCGTATCCTACATATCCCGGAGGTGCTCCAACAAGACGGCTTACAGTATGTTTTTCCATATACTCGCTCATATCAAATCTCGAAAGTGCCTTTTCGCTGTCAAATAAAAATCTCGCCAGCGCTTTTGCGCTTTGAGTTTTTCCAACACCCGTGGGTCCTAAAAACAGAAAACTTCCTATCGGTTTATTTGCTTCGCTAAGTCCTGCTTTGTTCCTTTTTATAGCCCGCCCTATTGCATGAATAGCATCATCTTGCCCTACAACTTCAGCTTTTAAATGCTCCTCAACAGCCAAAATCTTCTCTTTTTCGCTTGCAAGCATTTTGCTTACCGGTATGCCTGTCCATTTGCTGAGAATTCCCCCTATCATCTCTTCATCCACATGATTTTTCAGAAGCGTCCCGCTTTGCACCATCTTTTCCCAGTTCTGTTTGAGTTCGCCCTCTTTTTTATTGAGTTCAGGAATAGTTCCGTGTTTAATCTTCGCCGCCTTGTTATAATCGCCCTCTCTTTCGGCAAGTTCCACTTCGCGCTTGGCAGTATCTATCTCGGATTTCACAGAAGAGAGTTTATTGAACACCTCTTTTTCATTTTCAAACTGACCCTCAAGTGTTCTTCTCTTCTCTTGGGCATTTGATAACTCTTTTTCTATCTCTCTTAGCCTGTTTGCATTTTTTTCGCCCTCCTCCATCTTTAAAGCCTCTTTTTCCACATACAAAGAGCTTATCTCTCTTTTGACAGAACTTAGTTCCGCAGGCTCGCTCTCTATCTGCATTTTGAGTTCAGCCGCCGCTTCGTCTATTAAGTCTATAGCTTTATCAGGCAAAAATCTATCCGTTATATATCTATCCGAAAGTTTAGCTGCCGCAACAAGCGCACTGTCTTGTATCGTAACTCCGTGATGGGCTTCAAGCCTCTCTTTGATACCACGCAAAATCTGCAAAGCCTCACTAATACTTGGCTCGCTTACATTTATGGGTTGAAATCTCCTTTGAAGCGCAGCATCTTTTTCAAAATACTTTCTATACTCTTTGAGCGTTGTCGCTCCGACTGTGTGAAGCTCGCCTCTTGCAAGTGCGGGTTTTAAGATATTTGCCGCGTCCATGCTTCCCTCGCTGGCTCCAGCGCCCACGATAGTATGTATCTCATCTATAAAAAGTATCACGTCACCCGCACTTTTTACCTCGTCTATAACAGCTTTTAATCTATCTTCAAACTCGCCTCTATATTTGGCTCCTGCTATAAGCGCGCTCATATCAAGCGCAATCACACGTCTGTTTTGCAAAGACACAGGCACCTCTTTTTTGACTATGCGTTGCGCTAAACCCTCTACTATCGCCGTTTTTCCCGTTCCAGGTTCTCCTAAAAGTATCGGGTTATTTTTTGTCTTTCGTATCAAAATCTGCATCATTCTATGAATCTCTTCATCTCTGCC
>JAIRKW010000005.1 GCA_031259875.1 Campylobacteraceae bacterium | reverse complement strand
GCTATCGGGATGTTTAAGATATCGCCTACATTGAAATGCCTCAAAAACGTGTTGTCATTGTTTTCAACTTTAAGATGTTGATATTTTGAGATAAAATGGACATTTTTGTTTTTTATCATGGCGCCTGGTAAGAGTTTTAGTTCAAGCAGTATTTGAAAACCGTTACATATGCCAAGCACAAGACCGCCATTATTTGCAAAACTTATCACATCTTTCATAATCGGAGCAAACTTCGCGATAGCTGCGCATCTTAAATAGTCTCCATAACTAAATCCGCCGGGCAGCACGACAATATTGATATCTTTTGGCAGTCTCTCTTCTTTATGCCAGAGCATAACGACATCTTGCCCTAAAAGTTCAAATGCGTATTTTGTATCGTTTTCACAGTTTGTTCCGGGATATACAATAATGGCTGTTTTCATTATTTAAGCTCAATCTCATAATCTTCTATCACAGTGTTCGCAAGAAGTTCTTCACACATAAGTTCGGCTCTTTTTTTCGCTTTTTCTTTGTCTGTTTCATTTACATGTAAGACTATCTGTTTGCCTATCCTGACATTCTCAACTTCACTAAACCCCAAAGAGCTAAGCGCATGATGAATTGCCTTACCCTGCGGGTCAAGAACACCTTGTTTTAATTTAATATTTGCTATGATTCTCATTTTGACTCTTTAGTTTTGTAAAATTCTTTTCAAGACCTCTTCATAAGCGACTTTTACTTCGCCTATTCCTTGTCTGAATCTGTCTTTATCAAGTTTTTCATTTGTTTTTGCATCCCAAAATCGGCAGCTATCCGGGCTTATCTCATCTGCTAAGAGGATATTTCCCTCTTTATCAATGCCAAATTCAACTTTAAAATCGACAAGTTTCAAATCTCTTTTTGCAAAAAACGGTTTTAAAACATCGTTTATTTTAACTCCAAGCTCTCTTAATTTTTGCAAATCAGCCCTGTCTTTGACTGCTCCTAATATCAAGCAGTGTTCGTCGTTTATAAGCGGGTCGCCAAGCGCATCGTCCTTGTAGTAAAACTCTACTAGCGTAAACGGTAAAATGGTTCCGTCTTCGATACCGAGTCTTTTTGTCAAAGAGCCTGTGGCAATGTTTCTTACGACAACTTCAACCGGTATAATGGAGACTTTTTTGACAAGCTGCGAGTTTGTATCGAGAGTTTTTACCAAGTGTGTTTGAACTCCTTCTTTTGCCAAAAGGTCAAACAACTCCGTGCTGATTTTACAGTTCAACTCGCCTTTGCCTTTTTCATTGCCTTTTTTTTGAGCGTTAAAAGCCGTCAAATCATCTTTAAACTCGCTTATCAGTAATTCTTTATCATCCGTAGCGTAAAGTTTTTTACCTTTTCCTTCGTATAAAAGTTCTTTTTTTTGCATTATAGTTTCCTTATTTTTTAGTTGTAATATTTAAGACTTTTATGATGTCAACTGCACTTTTTAGTTGCAAATCTTTAAATAAATCTTCTTGAGAAATAACTGCTTTTTGCTCTTTTGTACTATTGGTGCTGTTTTTCGTACTATTGTCGATTTTTGTAAGTTCACCCTCAAGGTGTTTTTTTAAATCAGACTCCTTAATAGAGAACTCATTTTCATTGTTTGGTACAGCTGCCGCGTGTACTACAATGTCGGGCTCGACACCTACAGTTTGTATCGTGCGTCCGCTTGGCAAATAATATCTTGCTACTGTTAATTTTACTGCTTCTGTTTGAGATTCGTTGAGCGGGATTATCTGCTGTACGCTTCCTTTGCCAAATGTATTTTCGCCGACTATAACCGCACGTTTCAAATCTTGCAGAGCACCGCTTAATATTTCACTTGCGCTCGCACTTCCGCCGTTTACTAAAACGACCATTGGAGCAGATGTCAGCATACCTTTTTTAGCTCTATAGATTTTATCATCGGCTGCATTGCGCCCTTTTTGTGATACTATTATGCCGTTGTCGACAAAAATATCGGTTAATTTTACAGCTTGATCAAGCAAACCGCCGGGATTATTTCGCACATCCAAAATAACACCGTTTATATCTTTATGTTTTTTGAGAGCCTCTTCGGTTTTTTCAGCTACATTTTTGTCAAAATTTGTGACTCTTACATAGAGTATTTTTTCATTATCTATCATTTTCGTATAAACAGACTCAACTTTTATTATATCTCTTACGATGTCAAATGAGAGCGGTTTATTTTCGCCTTTTCTGACGATGGCGATTTTAACTGTAGTGTTTGGCTCGCCGCGCATTAGAGACACTGCTTCGTCAAGCGTCATTCCTATTGTTGAACGGTTATCAATCTTTAAAATAACATCTCCGGATTTTAATCCAACCCTATCAGCAGGAGTCCCTTCAATAGGCGCTATAATGGTAACAGCTGCATCTTTCATGCCTATCGTTATGCCAAGTCCGCCGAACTCTCCTTCTGTTTGTGTCTTGAAGTCCTGAAAACTTTTTTCGTCAAGATAAGCCGAATGGGCGTCAAGGTTTGTAAGTAAACCCTCAAGCGATTTTTTTATAATCTCATCAAGTGTCAAATCGTCTACATATATATCTTCGACAATGCCTAAAACTTTTGAATATTTAGCTAAAGATTCGAGGCGGTTTGTGCTTTTCACCGCGGAGCTGTTGCCGCTGTCAGCTAAAAGTGAACTTGTAAAGGCAAGCATTGCTGTTAAAGTAGCAAAAAAGCCCAAAGTAAATAGTTTTGAATTTTTCATAGACTTCGTAAACTCCTCGCGGAATATGAGATTTTAGGAAATAGAGATTATAAGTAAAATTTCCTAAAAAGTAAGTTAATATAAAGTCTGTTTTCATATGGGTAAATTACAACCATTACAAAACTTTTGCAATAATCTTGACATAATAACACTCAATGTTGTATAATTTTTAAAAAATTTAAAAGGAGTTAAAATGCAATCCATATTTGAAAAACTAACACACCAGATGACTGCCGCATTGGAAAGTGCGATATCTCTTTCGCTTCATGCTAAAAATGCGGAAGTAAAACCCCTACATGTAGTATGGTCTCTTTTGACAAATACAAGCTCAATACTAAATCAGGTATTCAATAAAATGTCATTTGACAAAAGTGCGCTTGAGCTTGAGGTTAAAAGCTTGGTTGATAAATATCCAAAATCCTCCGCTCTTACAAAAGAGAGTATAAAGCTTTCGCGCGAATTGGTAGAGTCTTTGCAAAACGCCGAAGGATTAATGCGAGAGCTTGGAGACAGCTTTTTGGCCGTTGACACATGGATTTTGTCTTTGCTAAATGATGGCGAGATAAAGGATATTTTCTCAAAATATATCGACTTGATTGAATTTAAAAAGAGCATTGAGGCTTTAAGGGGCGGCAAAAAGATAGACAAACAAACGGCAGATGAAAATCTTGAAGCTTTGTCGAAATACGGCATAGATTTAAGTGCAAAAGCAAGAGAAAACTCATTAGACCCTGTCATTGGCAGAGATGAAGAGATTCATAGAATGATGCAGATTTTGATACGAAAGACAAAAAATAACCCGATACTTTTAGGAGAACCTGGAACGGGAAAAACGGCGATAGTAGAGGGTTTAGCGCA
>JAIRKW010000117.1 GCA_031259875.1 Campylobacteraceae bacterium | reverse complement strand
AACAAAACAAATTATTTTAAAAACAGATTACATTGCTTATGACAAATCTTTTCGGCAGTTTTTCTAAAAAAACTTAACATCATCTGTCCTAATTATTAAATCATAGTTTATCTATAGATTTAATATACTTATAAGAATTTTCGTAATAAAATTGAACCTACAAAAACTACATGGAGGTAAAATATGAAAACTATATTTTATAAACTTTTACTGCGCACTGCGCTAGTATCTGTTTTCTTCGCTGCTGCCGCGATTGCGGCTCCTTCGGATTCGCTCGTATCCACAGAGTGGCTTGCGAAAAATTTAAATAATCCCAAAGTAAGGATTATAGAAGTTAGCGTAAATCCGGGCATATATGAGCGCGGACATATTCCAGGAGCGCTTAATTTCTCTTGGCATACCGACTTAAACGATAAGGTCAACCGCGATATCGTAAGCAAAGAGAATTTTGAGAAACTGCTTTCAAAGGCTGGCATAGACAAAGACACAACCGTTATTCTATACGGCGATACCAACAATTGGTTTGCCGCTTGGGGTGCTTGGGTATTTGATATATACAATGTCCCAAATACCAAACTTTTAGACGGCGGACGTGTAAAATGGGAAGCTGAAAATCGCGAGCTCAATAACAAAGTGCCTGAATTTAAAGCGACAAATTTCAAAGTCAGCAAAATAAATTCTGATTTGCGTGCACGCTTGAATGATGTCGTTGCCATAGCAAAAGGCGATTCAGATACAAAACTGCTTGACATACGCTCTCCTGATGAGTATGCAGGTAAAGTTTTCGCACCTGCTGGCATTCAAGAGTTATCTATCCGCGCAGGTCATGTTCCAACAGCTGTTAATGTTCCTTGGGGGCAAGCCGTAAATAAAGACGGCACTTTCAAATCTGCCGAAGAGCTTAAAAAACTTTATGCAAATGTCGGCATAGACGGCTCAAAACCTATCATAACATATTGCAGGATAGGCGAGCGCTCCAGTCACTCTTGGTTTGCATTAAACAAAATCTTGGGTTATAAAACAAAAAACTATGACGGTTCTTGGACGGAATACGGCAACTCTGTAGGCGTGCCTATAGACAATCCCGCAGGCACTGTCTGGGCTGCTAAATAATTTATGCCCGCTTAGGCGGGCTTCTTTATATTTAAGGAAAAGGCGTGCAGCAAAAAATATCTTTGATTTTGGCTCTCACCATATCCTCTTTTGCATTTTATCTCTCAAGTATTCCAAACGGCAAAATCCCCTCTTTTGCTCTTTTGTGCGGTTTAGTACTTGGCATTGTAATGCAAAGGAGCAGATTTTGTTTCTACTGTCATTTGAGAGATTGGTTTGAGTACAAAGACCCGCGCGGAGCATTAGCGCTGCTTTTGGCAATTGCGGTAGGACTTATAGGATACACCATCGTTGTTGGAAGCTGGCAGCCAAATCCGCTTTCTAGCAACATCCCGCCAGATATTCATGTGGGCGCTGTAAGTGAAGTGCTTTTTGCGGCTGGATTTGTCTTCGGGCTTGGAATGGTCATCACAGAATCATGCATAAGCGCGCATTGGTATCATCTATCCGAAGGTTCTTTCATATCATTTTTTGCACTAATCGGCACAGGCTTTGGCTTCTTTATAGGTTTTAATACTTGGAACAGCTTGTATAGTCTGCGTATATCAAGCGCGCCCATCATATGGCTGCCATCATACTTGGGGTATGGCGGAGCGTTGATTTTGCAGCTTGGTGTTATTTTACTGCTTGCTCTGTTTTTATGGCGTGGTTTTGCCAAAGAAGAGGAGGAGAGTGCATCAACCCTTGTACCCTCTCTTTCGCAGGTTTGGAAAAGATTGTGGACAAAGCAGTGGAGTTATTGGACAGGCGGTTTAATCGTAGGATTAATCGGCATAGCGGCAATTATCCGCATGAAACCTTTGGGAGTAACAGCAACTGTCGCCTCATGGATTCGCAAAATATCAAACGAACTCGGATTGATACCATCAAGACTAAATGGACTTGACACTTTTGCAGGCTGTGGGAGCCTGCCTCAACACTTCTGGCTCAATCAAGACGCCCTGCTGCTGCTTGGAATTGTCGGCGGCTCTTTTATAGCCTCTTTTGCAGGAGGACATTTTGAATTTCAAAAACCGACATTTAAAGAAGCAGCACTCGGACTAATAGGCGGAACAATGCTTGGCTGGGGAGCTATGACAGCGATTGGATGCACCATTGGCACTTTGCTTTCAGGAACACAGGCAGGAGCGCTTTCGGGATGGGTTTTTGCCATATCTATGCTGCTTGCCATCTGGAGCTGGATAAAGATAAAAGCGCGGTTTTTTAGTTAAACAGCTGTATTGGAAAATAGTTTATTTAAATAACACATTTACGTAAATGTGTAAAAACAGGGACAAGCTAAGGTAAAACGGCACAGTTTCCTTTTTTGAACATTTCGTATTGATACACTGTACATCAATCCTACAACTGTAAAATGTCCGCTTTGACAAAAAATAATAAATCGTTTTTTATACCATCTCAATTGTAGGAAAAATGTGGTAATCATCTATTTTATTATCTCAAGAATTATCAATCCGTCCAATTTGAGCCTAGAACACTAAGTATTCATAAGTGCTCACAAAAAAAGATTGCAAACAATATATTCCGTCATTCCAGCTCTATTCACCCTATTTTCACAACTTCTTCTTCCTCATTATTTCTGCCTTCCTATTCAGTGTGAAGCATGACGCGGCAATCCATTTTTATATCATCTTTGTATAGCAAATGAAACAAATACAAAAAAAGAAATTGCAGAGATGATTAAATTTGTTTATGACTGTTTTAGACAATTTAAACCTTTCATCTTTTTTTATCTGAATTACCGTGCTGTAAGCGGCTCGCAATGCGAATGTAAGGGCTTTAGGAGTATCACAAAACATGGAGAGTATAAAAAAATAAATGTTTCAGCGTAACAGCGATGGATATTATGAAGAAGAATATGAATGCGAATTTAATATGATTACACTGTTATCTATGACAAAATTATTTCAATCATTGAACATGTTTGTGAAAACGTTTTCGCGTCATCAATCGTAAATTGATTTTAATGTATTGAAAAATCAGCAAATATATCAGTGACAAATGAAAGATGTCAATTGAAATAAATTTCTCATAGCAGATTATTCAGTGTAAATATCTAGACTTAAAAGATTTCTTCGTGTTAAGACATCAACATTTGTATTTAATAACCTATATTTTCACGGCTGTGTTATATCTATCCGATTCTCAATCTTTGAGCATGCGTTAAAGCGACTGCAATAGCATCGGTTATATCCAAAGGTTTTATCTCTTGGTTTATCCCCAAAATTCTCTTTACCATAAAAGCCACCTGCTCTTTTTTTGCTTTTGCTTTCCCTGTAACCGATTTTTTTACCTGTAGAGGCGTATATTCATTGAAATTTCCAAAAACCTGTAAAACTTTAAGACTCAAAGCTCCCCTAAACTGCGCTAATTTCAAAACAGTCTTAGGATTATATGCATAAAAAATATCTTCAATGGCAACTTCATCTATTTTGTTATTTTTAAAGATTATATCTATCCCTTCAACAAGTTCAGATATTTGATATTGGAGTTCACTTGATTTTATTTTGATAAGTCCGGCTTCTATAAGCTTAAGTTTGTTTAAGCTTTTTTCTATGATAGCGTATCCGCAGTTTTTGCTTCCTGGGTCTATTCCTAAAATGGTCAATAATGTCCTTTATATCGGTTTGCGTAATTGTAGCAGGCTTTTATTTAACATACAATTCAACGAAAATTGGATAGAATTGAACTTTTTATAGAGAGTAAAGGATAGATGTTGGGGGCAGAGTTAGCCAATAGTGTATTTGAGCTTTTAAGGGCGGAAATACCACTTAATGAATATAATAAGTATATTAAACAAATCTCTTATAATGAAAAAGAGTCAAAAGAGAATTTGAGTGTATTTACTGTACCTAATAAACTTATATTAAATTGGATAAAAACAAGATATGGTTCAAAACTTTCACATTTATTTGAAATCAAGTCAAATGTAAAACATTCAATCGCTTTTACCATTAAAGAAAACCGTTCTGAAAAAGCTGCAATAAATACCAAAAATTTAGAAATTAAAAAAAACAGTATTTTAAATCCATCATATAATTTTGATAATTTTATAGTCGGTAACTCTAACCGTTTTGCTTTTAGTACGGCAAAAACTATAGCAAATAAGCCTGGGATTGTATATAATCCTGTATTTATCTATGGTCCTACCGGACTTGGAAAAACACACCTAATTCACGCTATAGGAAATTATGCTCAAAGCAGAAATAAAATCGTTATTTACGCTACATGCGAGCAATTTGTTAATGATTATATTCATCATCTCAGAAATGATACAATGGATAAATTCAGAGATAAATATAGAAGCTGCGATATTTTAATGATAGATGACGTACAATTTTTTCAAGGGAAAGTTGGTACTCAAGAGGTATTTTTTCATACATTCAATGAATTACACACAATGAAAAAACAGATAGTTTTAACTTCAGATAAACCGCCTAAAATTATAGACGGTATTGAAGAGAGACTTAAAACACGCTTTGAATGGGGCATTATAGCAGATATATCAATCCCAGAACTTGAAACAAAAATAGCGATTATCAAAAAAAAATGTGAATTAGACAAAGTTGATTTAACAGATGACACAGTAAATTATATAGCTTCAAATATGGGTGATAATATAAGAGAAATTGAAAGCGCTATAATCAATATAAATGCTTATGCTAATCTCATGCGGCAAGAAATAACGCTTGAATTTGCTAAAAACGTTATTAAAGACCAAATCAGAGAAAAGCACGAAAATATTAATATAGACGACATTATTTACATTGTCGCCAAAAATGAAAATATAAAACCAAGCGAAATAAAATCCAAAAACCGTTCTCAAAAAATAGTAGAAGCAAGACGCATAGTTATATATTTATCACGCGTCCTAACACCAAACTCTATGCCTTCAATTGCTTCATTTTTTGGCATGAAAGACCACACTGCAGTATCTCACAATATGAAAAAAATAAGTGAACTAATCCAAAGCAGTGAAAGTTTTAGATTAAAAGTAGACGAATTAAAAAATAAAATCTTAAAAAAAGTAGAGTAGGTGAAAATGTGTGAAAAATTTTTTACATCTTTTCACAATAAAAACAGCGATTTTTCAGTAAAATCTACCTGTTTTTCACATTTTCAACACAATTACTATTCCTATTATCTATTTTTTAAAATATTAAGGAGAAAAAAATGAAAGTCATTGTCACTAAAAGCATTTTGGAACTCATACTTACAAATGCTCAGTCATATCTTGAAAAAAAAGATTTAAGTCAAATAACATCACATGTACTCTTACAAGCTGAAAATAGTACACTAAGAGTAAAAGCTACAGACTTTGAGATAGGATTCAGCTATGCAAGTTCAGAGCTAAGTGTAGTTGAAAGCGGATATGCTACAGCTAACGGCACAAAACTACTTGGAATTATAAAAAGTTTCAAAGAAGACGAGATAACACTTGAAACAATAAATAATTATCTTTATATAAAACAAAAAAACTCGAAATTTAAACTACCTATGTTTAATTATCTCGAATTTCCATCCTTTCCTGAAATAGAAAACAAGTCAAAATTCGACATAGATACGGAAGACTTTGTAAAAGCTGTAAAAAAAATAACCCCAGCAATTGATAACAATAATCCAAAATTTGAATTAAACGGCGCATTGATAGACATCAAGTCAGACTTTATAAACTTTGTAGCAACAGATACAAGAAGGCTTGGAGTTTTCAAAAAAAACAGAGAAAATGATAATGAATTCCTGCTCATTATCCCTAAAAAAGCAATTATAGAACTTCAAAAGTTATTTTCAGATAAAATAGAATTTTTTTATGATGAAAACACACTGATAGCAAAAAGTGATGATTTTATATTTTTTACAAAACTTATTAACGGCAAATTTCCAGATTACGAGAGAATCATCCCAAAAGATAAACATTTCAGACTTCAATTAAGCCGTGATAAAATGATAGAGTCTATTAAACAGATATCGGTCATTTCAAATGAAATAAAAGTTACTTTTAAACCTAAAAATATAATTTTTGAGAGTTTAAATGATGAAAATATAGAGGCAAAAACTGAGATAGATTTTGAAACAGGACTTGATGATGAGATAAATTTATCGTTCAATATAAAATATGTACTCGATTTTTTAAGTAATATAGAAGATAACAGTTTTATTTTAGGATATAACGATTCAAGCCTGCCATTTACACTTGAAGCGAAAGATTTTATAACCATCGTTATGCCAATAATACGATAAATATTTTAGAAAGGTTTGAATTATATGAGCAATTACGCAGCAGAAAATATTAAAGTTTTAAAAGGTCTTGAGGCGGTTAGAAAACGTCCGGGAATGTATATAGGTGACACAAATATTAATGGACTCCACCATTTAATTTATGAAGTTGTGGATAACTCTATAGATGAAGCTATGGCAGGATACTGTGATACGATTGATGTTGAGATAACAAATGAGGGTTCAGCTATCATAACTGATAATGGACGAGGAATTCCGACTGATATTCACCCAACTGAACATATATCCGCAGCTACTGTTGTTTTGACCGTACTTCATGCAGGCGGAAAATTTGACAAAGATACTTATAAAGTAAGCGGTGGTTTGCACGGTGTCGGTGTATCTGTTGTAAATGCATTGTCTTCAAAGCTTGTAGTGCATATTAAAAGAGATGGCAATGAATATAGACAAGAGTTTAAAAAAGGTATTCCACAGTATGATTTAGAAGTTATAGGGAGTGCAAAAAAAAGTGGTACAAAGGTAGAATTTTGGCCGGATCCTGAAATATTTGAAGTAACTGAATTTGATTTTGACACATTGTCTAAAAGATTTAAAGAGATAGCTTATCTAAATCCGAAAATTATCATAAATTTTAAAGATAATAGAACCGGAAGAAAAGAGAGTTACCATTTTGACGGTGGTATAGAACAGTTTGTTACAGATTTAAATACTAAAGAGATGGTGGCAAAACCGTTCCACTTTCAAGACAGCGTTGAGGATTTAGAGATTGATATTGCTTTTGGTTACAACAGTTCATATTCGGAGATATTTTATTCGTTTGTTAATAATATAAAAACACCAGAAGGTGGTACACACGAGAGCGGATTCAGAGCAGGACTTACAAGAGCTATTGTAAATTATATCAATATAAATGCTTCTGCGCGAGAAAAAGATATAAAAATAGCCGGTGATGATGTAAGAGAAGGACTCATTGCGATTGTAAGCGTAAAAGTCCCTGAACCGCAATTTGAAGGGCAGACAAAAAGTAAGCTTGGTAATTCGTATGTAAAACCTATCGTTCAAAAATATGTTTATGAACAGCTTGTAAAATATTTTGAAGAGAATCCAATAGAAGCAAGAGTTATAATGAATAAATCTTTAGCTGCAGCAAGAGGAAGAGAAGCTGCTAAAAAAGCAAGAGATTTAACAAGAAGAAAAGATGCTATGAGTATTGGAACGCTTCCGGGAAAACTTGCTGATTGTCAAAGTAAAGATGCAGAAATATGTGAAATTTACCTTGTGGAAGGAGACAGTGCTGGAGGCTCGGCAAAACAAGGCAGAGATAGAGTTTTTCAAGCTATTTTACCGCTAAGAGGTAAAATTTTAAATGTCGAAAAAAGCCGTCTTGATAAGATTTTGCAATCCGAAGAGATAAAAAATATGATAACAGCTTTTGGATGTGGTATTGCCGAAGAATTTGACGCAAATCGTTTAAGATATCATAAAATTATTGTTATGACGGATGCCGATGTTGATGGAAGTCATATACAAACACTGCTTTTGACATTCTTTTTTAGATTTTTGCCGAATATTGTTAAAAATGGACATATTTATTTGGCTCAACCGCCTCTTTACAGGTATAAAAAAGGCAAAAAAGAGATTTATCTCAAAGATGATAAAGTTATGAGTGAGTTTTTAATAACAAACGGCATAGAAAATATGGAGTTTCAAGGTGTTGGTACAAATGATATTATTGGTTATTTTAAAATAGTTTCTGCTTACAGAGGTGTTTTAAAAGAGCTTGAAAAAAGATTTTCCATTATAGATATAGTGCGCCTTTTGATAGAAAATCCAGATCTTATATCAAAACCATTTAATGAGCTTTATAGTGATATAGAACAGTTTGCGCTGAAAATGGAGTTTAATATTTTAAATAAAATTGTTTCAAATGATAAAATACATCTTTTTATTCAGACAAAAAATGGACTTGAAGAACTTTTGATAGATGACGAGCTTTTCACAAACAACCTCTATCAAGAAGCATTGTATATTTATGAGAAAATTAAATCGCGCGATTTGGAAGCATTGAATGGGCAAGATCCGATTGAAGTGTTGGAAAAGATAGAGAGCAATGCTAAAAAAGGCGCTTATATACAACGCTATAAAGGTTTAGGTGAGATGAATCCGGAGCAGCTTTGGGAAACAACAATGAATCCTGAAAATCGTCGTTTACTTCAAATTAAGATAGAGGATGCACAAGCTGCAAGTGACACTTTTTCACTGTTTATGGGTGATGAGGTCGAACCAAGACGTAAATATATACAAGAACATGCAAAAGATGTGAAATATTTGGACGTTTAATGTTATATTCTGAGTTTAAAGAGAGGCGAAACAGATTTATTACTGCACTGAAAATCGGTTCGCCCTTTTTAGCTCTGATAGTTGTATATATGAGCGTTTTTGCTATATTTGATATACAGTCTAATAACTTTGTTTTATTGATTTTATTTATTTTAGTTTATATCTACTATATTTTTTATATGATATACAAAGGCTTTAATGAGTCTTTGATAGATTATACGCAAGCTTTTAATACTCATACTATAATAAAAGAGATACAAAAAGTCATAAAAAAAAGAAATAAAGACGGATTTATTGCAATGATAAATGTTTTAAATATCTCTTATATAGAAGAACAGTATGGTATGACTGTGAGAAATCAAATTCTCCAACATCTTGTTGAAAGATTAAATCTTTATCTCTCCTCATTCGGACTTAAAAAAATACCGATAGGACGTTATCAAAACGGTAGTTTTCTGCTTATTTTTAATAAAATTGACAACAAAAAATATTTAGACCACCTTCTTACCGGTTTTTGTAAGGAAATAAAATCAAAAGGTATCTTTACAATAGAAATAAAGTTAAAATCCGTTTCTATAGAGAAGAGTTATGATAATAATGTCAAAAATATCATTTCAAAACTTATAAGTACTTTTCAAGATGTAGAGAGTAATTTACAGAATATTTTAAAACCTGATGAGTTTGACAGTCTTATCAAAAATGCCGTACAAACACGTAATTTCACCTTTAATTATCAAGCTTTATATCCGTTTAATAATACTGAAAAATACACAAAGATTTTTAGTGTAAATACAAAACTTTTAATAGACCACTATGGCGTATTGACAAGGTCGCAAATATTATATTCGGTCAAAAAAAACGGTTACGAGATAAAATTCGACAAATTTATTTTAGAAAAGCTTTTTAGCGAGATAAAACTGATATTGACAAAATATCCGGATTTTATTTTTATTATTAAAATTTCAGCTGTCTCTTTTAGAAACAGAGGTTTTTTAATCTTTATAAGAGAACTTTTAAAAAGTTCGGATATAAAAGCAAACAATATCTATTTTGCATTTGAAGAGAAAAAAACATATGATGATTTTGAACGGTTTAGGGAGATTATAAATGATTATAAAAATTTAGGTTTTGGTATTGTTTTAGATAGATTTGGTGTAAGTAACTCCGGATTTGAATATTTAAAACATGGATTGCAATTTGATATTGTGAGTTTTGATTTGGAGTTTGTAAAAAATATTTATATTGAAAATTATCAGTCAATGTTAAAAATGCTCATCCTTTTTGCTAAAAGCCTCAATGTCAAAACGCTTGTAAAATTTGTAGAAAAAGAGAGCATTTTACACATTTTAAAAGATACCTGTCCTGATTTTGTGCAGGGATTTTTATTTGATAAACCTCATGAGTTTAAAGATTTTTAAGGAAAGTATATGAAATACGGTGAAAAAATAATTAAAGAATTTGATGTAGAGAAAGATTTGGAGATTTGGGAAAACAGACATAAAAAAAATTATGTCATAAAAATAACTCTTCCAGAATTTGTCTGCCTTTGTCCAAGAAGCGGATATCCTGATTTTGCGACTATTTATTTGGAATATATCCCAAACCATTGGGTAGTTGAATTGAAAGCTTTAAAACTTTATATCAACAGTTTTATGTCAAAAAATGTAAGTCACGAAGCAAGTGCAAACGAGATTTACGACACTTTGTGGCAGAAATTACAGCCAAAATGGCTGAAAATTACAGCTGATTTTAACCCGCGCGGCAATGTTCATACTGTCATCGAGATAGATTCACAAAAAATAGAAAAACTTCCATGATAAGCGCCGAACTTATAGATAAAATTTTTTCCGCAGCTTCCATAGAAAGATGGAATGACTATCCAAGAATGGTGGAACTCTCCGAGCTTGACAAGCAGGCACATAAATTTATAATCGCTTTCTTTTTGGCTAAAGAGGAGAGTGGCGTTGATATGTTACATCTCATCGAAGCTGGTGTTTTTGAGCTTTTAAGAAGGATTGTCGTAACGGATATCCGGCCGGATGTTTTTCATCAAGCGCTCAAAAAGAAGACAAAAGAGATAAATGTATGGGTTCTGGAAAGACTGAAAAACTCTTTGGGCAGTATAGAAAATGAAGAGTTTTACAAACACTTTGAACAATATCTAAGCGATGAAAATCTGCATAAAAAAGAGCGCTTCATCCTTAAAGCTGCTTCATATCTTGCTACAAGATGGGAATTTTCTATTATTTATCAGACAAGTAAATTTTTAAGTGATATAGACAGCGTAAAAAACGATGTTGAAAGAGAAATGGAAGAATATTTGAGTTTAAATGGTGTGCAGCAAATACTTTTCAATAAAAGCCTATCGCGCATTGTGGATTTAAGCGGCAGACTTCGATTTCAAAAACGCTGGGCACAAACGCA
Source organism: Campylobacteraceae bacterium (assembly GCA_031259875.1). Classification (GTDB taxonomy): domain Bacteria; phylum Campylobacterota; class Campylobacteria; order Campylobacterales; family Campylobacteraceae; genus JAIRKW01. The sequence continues at coordinate 243 of JAIRKW010000117.1, read as the reverse complement.
GCGTATTCCAAAAACCTCTGTTTTGGGACATATGTTGATAGTGGCTATTTTAGGTTACTTTTACTCGCTTAAAATTAAAGCTTGTCCAAAAAGGGTCGAAAATAACTTCTTCAGTGCCCTTTTTCACGACTTGCCGGAAGCTCTTACAAGGGATATTATAAGTCCTGTAAAATACTCCGTAAGCGGACTTGATGAAATAATAAGTGAATTTGAAATTCAAAAAATAGAAAAAGAGATAATGCC
>JAIRKW010000114.1 GCA_031259875.1 Campylobacteraceae bacterium | reverse complement strand
TGGTTAAACCTATACCTCCTGCTTTCTTTACTGCTCCTGTTGTCTGAGAATAGGTAAAAGAGGTAAAAAGAAGAGAAAGAAAGATTAAAGTATAAAAGAGATGTTTGAATATTGACATGTAACACTCCTTATAAAGTATAAATATAATTTTATGGAAAGTTCAATTTATATAATCTTAAAGGGATTGGGGTTTTAGATTTTTTTAGCTAATTTTTTGTATTTCAAGCCTTTTTATTTATCCAACTCTTTCTCATCTTTTTCCACTGTTTGTCTCTGCTGTTTTTTATCGCAGTTATATCGTCGTTATTTAAGTGCTTAAAACGTCCTTGCATATATAGATACTCTTCAATGGACGAGAACTCTTTTGGATTTTGGTTTAGGATAAATTCGCCGTTTTCGTATTCGGCAAGATACCAAAGCCCGCAGGAGAGCGCTTTTCTTGAGATTTCAACCGTTTTAGCAGAGTCAAATCCCCACCCGACATGACACGGAGCAAATACATGGATATATGACGTGCCGTTTATATGTTTGGCTTTTTCTACCTTTTTTAAAAAGTCCGAAACTGCACCGATACTTGCTGTTGCGGCATATGCTATGCCGTGTGCGGCTGCTATTTCGAACATATTTTTTTTATGTGTCAAATTTCCTCTTATGTTTTTACCAGCAGGCGTGGTTGTAGTAAGCGCGCCGCGTGGAGTAAGAGAGCTTTTTTGAACGCCTGTATTCATATAAGCTTCATTGTCGTAGCATATATAGATGATTTTATCATTTCTGTCTATAGCTCCCGACAAAGCTTGAAGCCCGATATCAGCCGTTCCGCCGTCTCCTGCAAATCCTACCGCATGATACTCTTCAATCCCAAGCGCACGCGCTCCTGCAGCAACGCCTGATAACATTGAAGCGGTTCCCGGAAATGAGGATATTATGGCATTTACGCCAAAAGCCATCTGCGGATAGATAAATCCCACAGCCGACATACAGCCTGCTGGAACTACTGTGAAAACCTTATCTCCGATGACTTTAAGAGCAAGCCTCAAAGTCAAGCTTCCGCCGCATCCGCCGCACGCTTTATGTCCGAAAAAAGGTTCGTCTTGAGTTATATTTCTTATATTTATTTTTGTCATAGCGGCACTTTTGTATTTATAAATTGGATTTGTTCGGTTTTTTCACCGTTTTTAGCACGGCTTAGAGTGTTAAACATATCATGCAAATCTTTTTTTGAAATGCTCCGTCCGCCAAGTCCTGCTATAAAATTGATAGTTTTAGGACACTTTCCCGCTCTCATCAATGCAGAATTTACATTTGTAAAAACCGTCCCCTCATACCCAAATGAGATATCTTTTTCTAAAACGCCGATAACTTCCGCGTCCAAAGAGGATATCTCTTCGTGCGGAAAAGGGCGCATATAGCGTATCTTGCAAAGACCGGCTTTGAAACCGCTGCTTCTTAACTCATCTACAACAACGCGCGCAGTTGAAGTTATGCTTCCTATGGTTACAAGTATTATATCCGCATTTTCGGTTTTGTATTTGTCTATTAAGCCGCCGTAATCTCTTTTAAACATTTTTGCAAATTCGCTTCCAACCTCTTTTATGACATTTTTGGCATCAAGCATGGCTTTGTGCTGTATATATTTGAACTCCATATTGTCATTTGGAGTTGAGCTAAAACCCATATTTACGGGATTATTTAAATCCATCTTGTTTGTCGTGGAAAATTTAGGCAAAAATGCGTCCGCCTCTTCTTGACTTGGTATCAGTACGGATTCATAAGTGTGCGTAAGGACAAATCCGTCAAGATTTATCATAAAGGGCGTTGAGACTCTTTTGTCTTCGGCAATCTTAAAAGCTTGCAAGACAAGGTCAAGACTCTCTTGCGCATCTTCGGCATATACTTGTATCCATCCGCAGTCAAGTAAGGATAAAGAGTCGCGCTGGTCGCCGTAGATATTCCAAGGAAGCGCTAAAGACCTGTTTGCATTCATCATAACAATAGGAAAACGCCCGCCGCTTGCATAGTGCAGACATTCAGCCATATAAAGAAGCCCCTGCGAAGAGGTCGCCGTAAACGTTCTGGCTCCAACCGCGCTTGCTCCCATAAGAGCTGACAGCGCGGAGTATTCGGACTCTACGTGCATATATTCGCTTTTTAACTCCCCGCTCTCTACCATTTCAGACAAGCGTTCTACGACTATCGTTTGAGGTGTTATGGGATAAGCGGCTATGACATGCGGGCGGCATAATTTAACGCCTTCGGCAACAGCTTCGTTTCCTGATAAAAATTCTCTTTTTTGCGGCATTTCAGCTCTCTTTAACCATTTTAATCACGCCGCTTTTACACTCGTTCGCACAGATACCGCACCCTTTGCAAAAATCATAATCCACCTTTACTATGTTATCAAAGCGGAAAATTGCGCCGTCAGGACAAAGAGCATAACACAAAATACAGCCCACGCAGGTTTTTTCATCTATCACTGGTTTTAACACTCTATAGTTTTTATTTACAGATACAAGATGACCCGCCTTAAAACAGGGCGACCAGGGATAATCCTCAATGGATTTTGGCTCTGTATAAGAGTATAATCTTGGCTTTTTCATCTTTTTACGCTCTCATATGAATTTTTTAAAAGCTCTATGTTTTTCTCAACTAAAGAGGCTTTCATATCTTTTTTTATGGCATTTTCCAGCGCTTGAAAGCTAACCTCGCTTGAGACAGCCGCAAACGCTCCCAAAAATGCCGTATTGACTATAGGTTTTTTCAATATTTTAAGCGCTAAAGCCGAAGCGTCCAAGCCGACAACATTTTTACAGTAAGATACGTATTTTGAGGTATCTTTAGTATTGATGAGCAGAGTTCCATCCGGTTTTAATCTATCTATAACGTCGTTTGAAAACAGCGTCTCGTCAAGGACTATAGCAAAATCCGCCGCCGCAATCTCACTTCTGTCCAAAATTTTATTCTCATCAAGCTTTGTAAATCCAAGCACCAAAGCGCCCCTTCGTTCCGGTCCAAATGTCGGGAAAGCCAAGGCGTATCTGTTTTCAATGTTTGCGGCGATACCTAAGAGTCTGGCGGCAGTGAACGCTCCGCCGCCGCCTCTTCCATACCATATTATCTCACACATAGCGTTTGCGAGCAGAGCGCAGTCTCAAAAGTCTTTTGCCCGCTTCCAAAAGAGTCTCATCTTTTTTGGCAAAATGAAAGCGGATAAAGCTTTGGATATTCTCTTTGAAAAATATAGAACCGGGCACTGCGGCAACTCCAACTTCGCGCGCCAGCCATTCGCAAAATTCAACATCATCCTTTACATTAAACTCCGAAATATCCACCATAACGTAGTATGCGCCTTCGGGGTCAATATATTTAAGATTTGCTTCATCAAGCAGCTTTAAAAACAGCTCTTTTTTATGTGCATAGTGCGAAAGCAGCTCTTCATAATAGCTATCCTCAAAATACAAAGCTTTTACAGCCGCTTCCTGCAAAGGCGCGGCAGCACCGACCGTTAAAAAGTCATGAACCTTGCGCGCCGCGTTTATAACCTCTTCGGAAGCTATAATATAGCCAAGCCGCCATCCTGTAATAGAGTAAGTTTTAGATAAAGAGCTGCAAGATATAGTCCTTTTGAACATATTTGGAAGCGACGCAAAATATGTGTGTTTATGAGGCCGATACACGATATGTTCATAAACTTCATCCGTTATGACCCATGTGTCAAACTCCTCGGCTAAACTTGCTATATATAGCAGTTCGTCTTCGCTGAATACTTTTCCTGTAGGATTGCCGGGATTACAGATAATGATAGCTTTTGGTCTTTGAAGAAAGGCTTCTCTTAGCGCTTTTTTGTCAAAACTAAAAGATGGAGGCGTCAAATGCACATAAATTGGAACTGCCCCTATCAAGATAGTATCCGCGCCGTAATTTTCATAAAACGGAGAAAACACAATCACTTTATCGTTAGGATTGACAACAGACATAAGAGCTGCCATCATCGCTTCAGTACTGCCGCATGTTACGACGATATTTTTTTGCGGCTCAATGGGAATGCCCATAAAGCGGCTCTGCTTTTTTGCTAAAGCTTCCAAAAAGTTGGGCGCTCCCCATGTTATGGCATATTGGTGCGGTCCGTTTAAAGCCGCTTTTTGCAGCTCCTCTTTCAATTCCAACGGAGGCTCAAAGTCGGGAAATCCCTGAGAGAGATTTACGGCATTATATTCATTGCTTATGCGCGTCATACGCCTGATAACGGACTCTGTGAAAAATTTTGTTCTTTCGCTTACGTTTGCCATTTTATTCCGATTTCTTTCTTTGGTCTATAATGCGTTTTGCTTTATGAGTTGCGCGCGGTATGTCGCCTTTTTGCAGAATTTTAATATGTCTTGGCTTAACTCCAAGCCTCTCTTTAATTTTTTTTGACAATTTATCGGATAGCGCCAACTCTTGTGTCAGCAAAATGTTATCCTCTTTTTCAACCTCAATGTCAAATTTTGTCAAATGCTCCTCTTCGTCTATGATTATCCTGTACTCTCCGCTAAGCTCCTCTATCGTCCTTACGACATACTCGATATCGCTTGGAAAGACATTTACACCCGAGACTATAAACATATCGTCTATGCGTCCTGTTATGTAGATACGCGTATGAGTTCTGCCGCACTTGCACTTTTCACGGTTCACAAAGCCTATGTCTCCGCTTCTAAATCTTATCATAGGTCTTGCTCTTTTTTTAAGAGTCGTGAAAACTATCTCGCCTTGTTCGCCGTCTTTAACAGGAAGCAGAGTGTTTGGATTTAGCACCTCTACCAAAATGTGGTCTTCAGCCAAATGCAAACCGTCTTTATATTCGCACATACCTGCACATGCTCCATAAATATCGGATATACCGTAAAAGTCAAACAGTTCTGCATTCCATAACTTTTCTATCTCTTTTCTTGTGGCAGATATCGAACCGCCCGTTTCGCCTGCGACGATAATTTTTCTTATGGATAAATCTTTTGCAGGGTCAATACCCTGTGTTTTTGCGCTCTCTCCAAGATGCCATGCGTAAGAGGGCGTAGTCCATGTGATAGTCGGCTGAAACTCTTTCATGATGAACAAAAGTTTTTCCGAAGGAACAGTTCCTGCCCAAATGCACAGTGCGCCTAAATTTTGAGCGCCGATGACATCAGGACCTCCTACAAAAAGCGTAAAATTCAGCGCATGAAGATATCTGTCTTTAGGACGCATTCCGACCATCCAATAAAGCCTTGCCTCCACATCCTGCCATTCGTCAAAATCTTTCAGCGTAAAAGGACTTATAGTGGGCACTCCCGTTGAACCGCTTGAAGCAGAGATGTACACAACGTCGCTTTCAGGAACGCATGCAAGGTCTCCCAAAAAAGGAGCGGCTATCTGTCTGTCGCGTTCAATCTTTTTATTGATGAAAGGGAATTTTTGCAAATCGCTAAGCTCCTTTAAATCATCAGGACTCACGCCGTGTTCATCAAAACTCTTATGATAATAGGGCGAATTGTTATAAGCAAAAACAAGATACTCTTTCAAAGCCTCCAACTGATAAGCCTCCAACTCTGCGCGCGGCATAGTCTCAATTTTTTCATTCCAATATTTTTTTGACATAGAAAATTCCTATTTATTTTTTATCTGCTATATTTGCGATAGTATCGCCTGCCATCTGCACTATTTGGACAAGAATAATGAGTGCTATGACAGTGATAATCATGACGTCGGTTTCGTAGCGGTAGTAACCAAACCTTATAGCCAAGTCACCGACTCCGCCTCCTCCTATGATACCTGCCATCGCCGAATACCCTATAAGACTGATACCAGTAACCGTCAAGCCTCTGATGAGTCCGGGGAATGCTTCTGCAAGCAGTACGTTTTTGATTATTTGAAGCGGAGTTGCTCCGTACGCGGCGGCAGCTTCAATGACTCCCTTATCAACTTCACACAGTGACGCTTCAACCAATCTTGCATAAAAAGCTATGGCGGCAACAGAGAGCGAGATGGAAGCGGCTATCGGACCTATCGTGGTTCCTATCAGAGCCTGCGAGAGCGGGAGTAAAAGCACCATCAAAATGATATACGGTACAGATCTTATAACGTTTATCAAAAATCCGCTTATAACATGTAAAACTTTGTTTTCAAAAAAGAGTCCTTTGTCTGTGATAAATAAAAACAGTCCCAAAGGAATACCCAAAATGACAGACAAAGAGAATGCTATGCCGACCATTTGGAATGTTTCCCAAAATGCCATTGACAAATCGGGCAGTAATGACAATATATTATCCATTGAACACCTCCGCTGATGCTGTTCTTTGTTTTAGATATTTGATGATATTTTCTATCTTAGCGTCGTTTTCATTTCTTATATTTACGATGAGAATGCCAAGAGGTATTTCGTTTATATACTCAATCTTTCCGTGCAAAATATTTATATCCACATTAAATTTGCGTATGATATCTGACAAAACAGACTCTTCGGCCTTTTGTCCGCTATAGATAATCTTCAGTAAAACTCCCTTAGTGTCTTTGAAAATCCTCTCAGGCAGTTCAAGATTGAGCGTATGGGAAACGAGTTTTTTTGTAAAAGGGTGTTTTGGCGTGGCAAATATATCATAAGCGTCCGCCGACTCTACCACAACGCCATTGTCCATAACGGCGACTTTTGTACATATTTTTTTGATGACATCCATCTCATGCGTGATAAAAACAGTGGTAATTTTTGTCTTTTGATGGATATCTTTTAAAAGCTCCAAAATAGAGTTTGTTGTCTCCAAATCAAGAGCAGAAGTCGGCTCATCACACAACAGAATACGTGGATTATTAGCCAAAGCGCGCGCAATGCCGACTCTTTGTTTTTGTCCGCCTGAAAGCTGCGAAGGATAAAAGCGGATTTTATCCGACAATCCCACAAGCTCTGAAAGCTCCAAAACTCTTTTTTTTATTGCATCTTTTTGCACGCCGGAGATTGTCATAGGAAAAGCGATATTTTCATATACCGTTTTTGTGTGTATAAGATTAAAATGCTGAAAAATCATACCTATCTTATGCCGTACGCTTCTTAATTTACTTCCCGTAAAATCAGTAATATTCACAGAGTCTATAAATATATCGCCCAAAGTTGGCTTTTGCAAAAGATTTATAGTCCTCAAAAGCGTGCTTTTCCCTGCTCCGCTGGTGCCTACAATGCCAAAAATCTCCCCTTTTTTAATCTTCAAACTGACATCATTCACAGCTTTAAAAGTATGATTTTTACCTTTAAACTCAACGCTTACATGATTAATATTTACCATAATCGCTAATCTCCGAAATTAGATATTGAAAATAGTCATTACGGCCTAATGCAAGCCGTAATAATTGTCAAAAGAGTGTCTATTTTTTGATTTTTTCCAATAGCCACTGCGGTTTTTGGAAATCTTTATATGCTTTATTCGGGTCATTAACGACTTTGATAAATGCGTCTGACTGGACGGTTTCTTTAATGTCTTTTGCAAACTTTGAATCCAAATCAGCCGTTCTTACAGCTATAACATTTATATAGTCTTCGGATAAAATCTCTCTGTCTATAGCGGTTGAGTAGATACCTGCTGAAATTGCGTAATTTCCATTTGCAACAGCCACATCAACACTGTCTACCGTGCGTGGTATTCCAGCTGCTTCTATGGGTTTGATTTTAAGCTTTTTAGGGTTTTGCGCGATATCTTTTTCAGAAGCTTTCGCAGCGTCTATCTCGGGTTTGATTTTAAGCAAGCCTGCCGTTTGAAGATATCTAAGCGCACGCGCCAAATTTGTAGCGTCGTTTGGAATAGTAATAGAAGAGCCGTCTTTAATCTCTGAAAGCGTTTTATACTTTTTTGAGTATATGCCAAGAGCGGCGGTAGGAACGCTTATCAAAGGTGATAAACTTAAACCCTTATCTGCTGAAAACTTAGCCAGATACACACTGTGCTGAAAGATATTGACATCTATTGCCTTATTGTTCAAAGCTAAATTCGGCTGAACATAATCACTGAACTCTTTATACTCAAAAGAGTAACCTTTTGCCTCAAGCGCAGGCGCAATAGCCTCTTTAAACAAGTCTATGTAAGGTCCTGGAGA
>JAIRKW010000002.1 GCA_031259875.1 Campylobacteraceae bacterium | reverse complement strand
CTCGCAGTGCAAGCGTCTATAAACTACGATGATATTGTCAAAATCACAGATGTGATTTTAATTATTTTTAGCAAAATATGACGTTATCCCATTGGCAATACCATTTGATAATAATTGCTGAAATTTTTTATCAAACATTCTTTGCCTGTCTGTTTTATCGGTAATGTAACCCACTTCTAAAAGAACAGCAGGCATTTGTGCACCTGTAAGCACCCAAAACGGAGCCTCTCTTACGCCGCCGTCAACTACAGTTTTATACTCCTTTTTAACAGAACCTAAGATGTACTGCTGAATATCAAGAGCCAATTTATGCGAAGCGATGATTTTTTCGCGGTTAATAAAGTTTAAAAATGTATTTTTAGAATAAAAATCCATCTCATCAACATCGGATTGATTTTCCAACTCTGCTGCGTTTTTTGAGCGTTGAGAATCAGCAGGGGAGAGAAAAAATGTCTCTATACCCTGCCATTTCGTATCGCCACTTTTAGCAGATTTGGGCGCGGCATTTGCGTGAAGTGATATAAATAGGTCGGCATTTTTATCGTTAGCTATTTTTGTTCTCTCGCGTAATTTTAAAAATTTATCATTCTGTCTTGTGTAGATAACGATATGTCCTCTATTTTCAAGCTCTTTACCAAGCATTAAGGCTATCTGCAAAACAGCATCTTTTTCAAAATATTTGCTGTAAACAGCTCCGCTGTCTTTGCCGCCATGTCCGGCATCTATAACAATACGTTTTTTAAAAGACGGTTTTATAGTTGGAGTATTACTGTTTTTTTCAGAAGACAGGCTAAACTCTTTCGCTGTAAATATTAGTTGTTTGGCAACAATTTTTTGCGTGATTTTTATCTCTTTTTGACTCTCAAAAACTATACGGGTTGTATTTTTGTCAAACTGCGACAGCCTCACATCTTTTAACGACGTATTTATAGAGTTTGCAACATCACCTTTGAGAGCGCGTATATCATAAACATATCTAATTGTCTCTTGCATTTTCAGCGTAAAAGTTTTTATCTCGTTTTCGTCTAACTCTCTATTAAATGAAAAAATTATGCTGCCATTGTTTTGGGTTATATTAGAAAGTGTCGCTATCTGTTTTTTATCAGCTTTTGTTGCTGCAACGGATACTGCAGGCTCACTTTCCCATTTTGGAGTCTCTTTGTTTATAATATTTTCACTCTCTTCAACTTTTAAAACATCTCCTATAAATACAAGCGTTTCGGATTTTTGCGCTGATGGTTTTGGCACTGAATTTACAGTTGTTTCAATTTTACTCAATCTTGAGAGTGTGTTTAACTCTTTTTCGTATATTAAACTGTCATAATTTAACTCTTTTGATATTTGAATGATACGTTTTAAAGCCTCATATTTTAATGTATCATTGCCATTCATAATAGAGTTTATGTACAAATGCTGCATAGCGTTATAGGCTTCGTTTTTTTCCGTAATACTGTAACGGGCTGAATTTTTATCAAAATTGTCTAATTCCGTTTCGTAGTCAGCCGCAAAAACAAAACTTAAAACCGCCAATAAAGTAAAAATAAGCCTCTTAATCATCACTCACCATTTATAAGTTTACTAATCAACTCTTTAACGCTTACAATCTCTTTAAGTTTATATCCGTTTGCACCTGTAAAAAATAGTCCGCTCTCTTTTTTACCTGCCCAAGCATCCGCAAGGCGGTCTGCTATGCAGTATCCGACCTCTTTAGCCTCTTTCCCTCTTTGGCACGGTGTCACACAATTGCTGACACATTTTATAGGTGGCCCCTCTTTTTTATTTACAAGATTTATAAGGTTGGTTTTTACGCCTCTAGCAGGGTATCCTACAGGCGATTTTAAAAGTTGTATATCTTCTTTTTTAGCATCAATCAAAACTTGCTTAAATACTTCGTCTGCGTCGCATTCATGCGTACCAATAAAGCGCGTTCCCATTTGTACGCCATCGGCACCCAAAGAGATAGCTTTGCTTATGTCGTTTTTATCCCAAATACCACCAGCTGCGATAAGCGGGAAATCGCCCCACTCTTTTATTTCGTCTTTGACCGGTTTGATTAAATTTTCAAGCTGATACTCTTCCATAGCGCACTGTTCGTACGTAAAACCTTGATGTCCGCCGCTCAAAGGACCTTCCAATATAACGGCATCCGGTACGCGGTTGTATCTTTGCACCCATCGTTTACAGATAATCTTCAATGCTTTTGCGCTTGATACTATAGGCACAAGGGCGACATCTGGAAAATTTTTTGTAAGTTCAGGCAGATTTGTGGGCAGACCAGCTCCAGAAATGATAATATCTATACCGCTTTTGCAAGCGTCTGCTACTACTCTGCCATAATCATTAATAGCGCACATTATATTTACGCCAAGTGGTTTAGAAGAACATATTTTCCGCGCATTTTTAACTATCTCTCTTAACGCCTCAAATGAATATAAATTGTGCGTGTCGTACGGACGAGAGTTGATAACTTTTGCTGCGAAACGCATATTTTGATAATACCCCGTTCCTATCGCGCTTATGACACCAAGACCGCCCTCAAGACTAACTGTGCCGGCAAGCCTGTCCCAGCTGATACCTACACCCATACCACCTTGCACTATCGGGAATTTTATCGCGTATTGTCCAATTTTTAATGAATTCATTATGTGACCTTTAATTTTGCGAACTTGCGTTTGCCTACACAGAGTATATACTCACCGCTTTTTAGTTGTAACTGTTCATTGTTTATCTTATCTTGATTTAGCTTCGCGGCTCCTGATACGATATCACGTCTGGCTTGCGAAGTGGATGGCGAAAGCTGACAATCAACAAGAGCTTTAGCTATCCAAACGGGAGCTTTTAAATTGAACTCTTTTATGTCACTTGGCAGAGCGTTTTGTTTATGTATTCTATCAAACTCCTCTTTTGCTGCGCCAGCTGCGCTTTCGGAGTGAAAACGCGCCGTTATCTCAACAGCAAGCTCTTCTTTAACAGATTTTGGATGAAGCGAACCGTTTTTGACACCATCTCTCAACTCATCTATCTCCCCTATGCTTTTAGAGCTTAAAAGTTCATAGTACCGCCACATCAATTCATCACTGATACTAAGGATTTTGGCAAACATAGAGTTTGATTCGTCCGTCACACCTATATAATTTCCAAGCGATTTGCTCATCTTATTTACACCGTCCAATCCTTCCAACAGCGGCATCATGATAACAGCTTGCTCTTTGCCTGCGCCATAAACCCTTTGCAAATGACGCCCCATTAAAAGATTGAACTTTTGGTCTGTTCCGCCCATTTCTATATCACATTTTAAAGCTACACTGTCATAGCCTTGCAGCAACGGATATAAAAACTCGCTGATTGATATGGGCATTTGCGAACGGTAACGCTTCTCAAAGTCCTCTCTTTCCAACATTCGCGCTACGCTAAAAGTTGTTGTGAGCTCTACAAGCCCCGTTGTGCCAAGCTCGTTTAACCAATTGGAGTTAAAAAGTATTTGCGTTTTTTTAGGATCCAGCACTTTAAAAACTTGCTCCTCATAGCTTTTGGCATTTTGCAAAACAGTGTCTTTATCAAGTTTTTTTCTTGTTTCGTTTTTGCCTGTCGGGTCACCTATTTGCGCTGTAAAATCGCCTATCAAAAACTGCACTATTGCACCGTAACATTGTAATTGCGCCATTTTTTGCAAAAGTACGGTATGTCCTAGATGTAAATCAGGCGCAGTAGGGTCAAATCCTGCTTTTACATAAAAATTCTTCCCTTTTTCAAAAAATGCTCTAACGAGCGTCTCTATCCTCTCATAATCTATTATTTCAGCGCTTCCGCGTTTTATTTCATCTAATGCTTTTTTGATTTTTTCTTCCATTTTTACCCTTATCTTGTTTTATACGCGTCGTTTAAAGATACAAAATCCAACAATTTGTATCGCTCTTTAATATTATCTCTTACTTGTTCGGGGCGGATATTTTCAGGAAGTTCTATGACTATTTTAAAATACTCCACCGCGCCGTCTTCGGCTTTGTTTAACTCTATTGTCTGTAAATTTACCTGCATTTTCACTAAAAACGCCAGAAATGCCGCCAGCGAGCCGCGCTTATTCTCAATACTGACAAGCATTTTGTACTGACCCGGAGCATCTCTTGTCCATTTGACAAATATCATAGGCTCTTTTGCTTCTATCAATTTTGCGGCACGCTCACACATTTTGTGGTGGACTATCACATCGGCTTTTTTTACAAATCCTATAATATCATCGCCTCTTTTTGGGTGGCAGCAGTAATCGAAAGTCACCGAATTTACGCTTTGATTTGAGTAAACGACTATATTTTCAAATTTCTGTTTTTTTACTTGATATTTGTTACGGTTTAAAAATGGCAAAATTACCTTTTCACCAATTGGATACTTTTTTAAAGCATTTACGACGTCCTGCAAATAAACCGAATCCGTCGCGGCTTTATCTATCTTTTTATCAAGCCGCTCTTTTTTGAGCCACGTTAAAAGTCTGCTCTCTTTTGTGTTAAAAATACCCAAAAGTATATCCATTGCCACACGGTAGTTTAATTCTCTGACTTTTTGACGGCACGCTTGCATAATGGCGGTTCTGGCTTTACCTGTTTTAACACTGTTCACCCAACTGCATCGATATATTGGCTCTTCGCTTGTTATTATACGCACTATATCGCCATTTTTAAGCTCTGTCAAAAGCGGCGCTTTTTGTCTGTTTACAAATGCTTCTTTTGCATGGGAGCCGATTTCGGTATGTATCTCATAAGCAAAATCCAATACTGTCGCGCCGCGAGAAAGCGTAAAAATATCGCCCTTTGGTGAAAAAACCGCTATATCTTCACTGTATAGATAGCTATCTTTGGTAAATTCGTAAAACTCCGTTGCATTATCGCTCTCGCCTTCTTTGTTTTTTATCTCCGCAAGCCAGTCAAGCTTAGGATTTATGCCGCCTGAATATTTATATTTCCAATGAGCTGCAACACCAAATTCTGCGACATTATGCATATCAAAAGTGCGGATTTGCGCTTCTATGATTGATTTATCGTCAAATATCGTTGTATGGATAGTCTGATAACCGTTATCTTTAGGTATTGCGATATAATCTTTAAAGCGCGAAATGATAGGGTTGAAATATTTATGTAAAATCCCTAAAGCTTTATAACAGTCAAGCGCCTCTTTTGTGATAATCCTAATTGCCAAGAGGTCTAAAACCTCTTCAATACTGATACCTTTGCGCTGCATTTTAATATAAATAGAATAGTGGTGTTTAATTCTTTTTTCAAGCTCATAATCACTGTCACTAAAACCGTTTTGTTCTAAAAGCGTATGTATCTTATCTAAAAATAGATTGAGTCTCAGTTGAAATTGCTGTTTATGCTCCACCAAATACTCATCTATTTTTTTATATTCTTCGGGCATTATATAGTAAAAACTGTAATCTTCCAGATAATTTTTTATGGATGAGATACCAAGCCTATGCGCTATAGGTGCGTAAACCACAAGTGTCTCTTCGGCTACTCTTTTTTGTTTGTTTGGCGGCAGTGCGTTTAGCGTCATCATATTGTGAAGCCTGTCGCAAAGCTTGATGACTAATACTCTCACATCACTTATAGAAGCAACAAGCATTTTGCGAAAATTCATAGCAGAACTCATAAGCTTTTCGCCAGAATTTGACGGGGCTAATTTATCCTCTCTTATCGTCATGATTTTAGTCAGCCCGTCTACAAGATTTGCTGCGTCAGAGCCGAACATTTGCGCTACCTCTTCGGTAGTAGTTTCAGTATCTTCCACCACGTCATGCAGTAAAGCCGTTACGACCATAGTCTCATCGCCGCCGTATCTTGCTACGATAGCCGATACTAAAATCGGATGTATCACATACGGTTCGCCGGATTTGCGCGTCTGCCCTTCATGCTGTTTAACGGCAAGCTCTATAGCTCTTGAAATATTATCGCGCGGTCCTTTGAACTCACTAAAAAGTATCTTTTTAGCTTCTTCTATATTTTTGCAGACGCTGATTTTTTTTAACAGTTCTTCAAGGCTGTCAAGTATATTGCCGCTCATTTTATTATGAGTTTTTTTCCTCTATATTCTCAAGAGATATTTTGCCTTCGGCTATCTCCAAAAGGGCTATATCTACAGGTTTTAAACCATGCGTATTATCTATAAGCGGCTGTGCACCCAAAGATATTTTTTCCGCTCTTTTTGAGACAAGCACAGATAGCTTGTATCTATCATCGCCGGCGGCTTTTAAAGCTCTTGCAGTTATTTGTTCGCTTCTCATTGTGTATCCTTATTAAAAATTTTATCTATTTAACTATCGAACAGGCAGAGTAATCACCCTGTATGATAGATAGCAGATTGCCTTTGTTGAACATGTTGAAAACTACAATCGGCAGGTTATTGTCTTTAGCAAGCGCGATTGAAGTATCATCCATCACTTTTATATCGTCATTCATAGCGCACTCATAGCTAAGAGTATTAAGTTTTTTGGCATTTTGGAATTTATTGGGATCTTTATCGTAAATGCCGTCCACCTTTGTAGCTTTTATAATCATATTGGCATTAATTTCAATAGCTCTCAAAGTAGCAGCCGTATCGGTTGTAAAAAATGGATTGCCCGTACCGGAAGCGAATATCACAACGCGGTTTTTCTCTAAATGCCTTATGGCTCTGCGCACAATGAAAGTTTCACATATCTGTTCCATTTTTATTGCACTTTGCACTCTCACGTCAACACCGCTGTTTTCCAAAGCCTCCTGCATTGCAATAGAGTTTATGACAGTAGCAAGCATCCCCATATAATCGCCGCTTGTGCGTTTTATAATACCGCCTTTTGCCGCGCTGACTCCGCGTATGATATTGCCGCCGCCTATAACAATGCCAACTTCAATGTTGTGTTCAGTAAGCGAACGGATTTCGCCTGCGATATATTTCAATATATCGCTGTCAATACCAAAACCGCCGCTGCCGGCAAGCGCTTCGCCTGAAAATTTTACTAAAATGCGCTTGCGTTTTGTATCTTCCATTGTGGATTCTCCTAAAATTAATGAGGCTATAAAAAATCGCGATATTGTACTTAAATAGTACTTAAAAAAAGGTGAGAGCTGTCAAAAGCCCTCGCTGAGTAGATTTTTTTCAATGTAAAAAGTGCCGCACGCCCGTAAAATACAAAGCTATCCCATGCTCATCTGCCGCTTTTATCACCTCATCGTCTCTTATGCTTCCGCCCGGCTCTATTATCGCTTTAACGCCCGCGCTTGCTGCTGCATCGATACTATCTCTAAACGGGAAAAAAGCTTCCGAAGCAAGAGCTGCACCCGCTATATCAAGCCCCATATCTTTAGCTTTCAATATAGCCGCTTTTGCTGCATCTACCCTGCTTGTCATTCCCATGCCGATAGCCACCATAGCGCTATTTTTCACATAAACCACGCAGTTTGACTTAGTAAGGGCGGCAACTTTATAGGCTATCTCCAAATCTTTAAACTCCTCTTTCAAAGCCGCGCGTTTGCTCTGCTGTGTTGCGTCTATTATCTCTTTTTCATTGACGCTGTCGCTTTGCTGATATACAAAACCGCCGTCAATATGTTTAAAATCATACAAATCACCGCTTAAAACGAGATATCTGCTCTCTTGAGAAAAGATTTTGATGCGCTTTTTGTTTTCAAAAACCCTTAAAGCTTCAGGAGTTACATTTGCGGCGACTATCACTTCTACAAATATCTCGTTTATCTTATTTGCCAAAGCCTCGTCAAGCGTGCCGTTTACCGCTACAACTCCGCCGTATGCCGATACTGGGTCGCATTTGAGCGCATGGATATAACTCTCCAAAAGCGTCTCTTTCAGAGCAAAACCGCACGGATTGGCATGCTTTACGATACAAACAGCCGCAGCTTCACCAAAAGATGCAGCTATTTTCACAGCAGCGTTTATATCAGTCATATTATTGAAACTCGCTTCGCCTTTTAATGTTTTAAAATTTGTCGTAAAAAAATAGTCAAACTCATACAAAGCGCCTTTTTGGTGAGGGTTTTCACCATATCTTGTTTCATATGCTTTAGCTCCTACTATAAACTGTTTATTACCAAAACCGCCATTAAAGCGCGCATTCATATAGTTTGCTATCATAGCGTCATACATCGCTGTATGTTCATACGCCTTTATCATCAAATCTCTTCTAAATTCAACCGTATTGCCGCCGTTTTTCAGCCTCTCTATCACTATGTCATAATCCAGAATATCCGTCACGACTATCACATCATTGAAATTTTTTGCCGCACTTCTAACCATGGCAGGACCGCCTATGTCGATATTTTCGATAATTTCCTCAAAATCGTCTGTTTTAGATATGGTCTCTTTAAAAGGATATAGATTCGCGCACACTAAGTCTATGCCTTGTATTCCGTGTTCTCTTGCGCCCTGCGTATGAAGCGGATTATCACGTCTATGCAAAATGCCGCCGTGGATATACGGATTTAGCGTCTTTACGCGTCCGTCAAACATTTCAGGAAATCTTGTAACTTCACTTATCTCAATGGCTTTAACGCCCTTATCTTTTAAAAGTTTATATGTGCCGCCTGTGGAAATTATCTCATAACCTAACTCTTCAAGAGATTTGGCAAATTCCACTGCGGCTGTTTTATCGCTTACGCTTATTAATGCTCTCAAATTTCGTCCTTTAAACAAATAGTGGGTAAAATTTTACCCGAATATGGATTTGAAAAGGATAAAAATGTTTGATGAAATTGTAAATAGAAGCAACACTCATGCATTAAAATTCGAAAGATACAAAGAGTATAAAGAGGCAATTCCAGCATGGGTAGCGGATATGGATTTCAAATCCCCGCAATGCATTATTGACGCGCTCAAAAAGCGAATAGAACACGGAGTGTTCGGTTATACGGCGGTAAGTGACGGATTGACTGAGAGCGTGATAAATTTCATCAAAAAAGAGCACAATTGGAATACGTCAAAAGAGTGGTTTGTATTCACTTCAGGCGTTGTAGCAAGCATGAATATAGTCTGCGGAATGTTGAAAGAAAACGAGAGCGCAATAACGACAACGCCGATTTATCCATACTTTTTGAGCGCACCTAAAAATATGAAGCGCGAAGTTACTGCGGTGCGCATGCGAGAGACAGAGAACAGATGGAGCGTAGATTTTGACGAATTTGAAAAAAGTATAAAACCAAACTGCCGCTTACTGCTGCTTTGCAATCCTTACAATCCGGGAGGCACAGTCTTTACAAAAAAAGAACTTTTAAAATTTGGTGAAATAGCTTTAAGATACGACCTTTTGATATGTTCAGATGAGATACATGCGGATTTGGTGCTGGACAAAAACGTCAAGCATATACCCATAGCCTCTTTATCGAAGCAAATCGCCGATAGAACCATCACTCTTATGGCTCCAAGCAAAACATTTAACATAGCTGGGCTTCAAAGCTCATTTGCCGTCATATCAAATGAAAAACTCAAAGCATCATTTGAAAAATCTATGGGACATATAAACGGCGGAGTTAATTTGTTGGCTCTTACGGCAACTCAAGCGGCGTATGAAGGCAGTGAAATCTGGCTAAAAGAGGTCAAAGAGTATTTAAGAGAAAATCTTAAGTTGGTACAAGAGTTTGTGCAAAACAATCCAAAACTTAGACTTTTAAAACTTGAAGCAACATATCTTGCATGGATAGACTGCCGTGCGCTGAATACTGATGCATGGAGACTCTTTTTAAAAGGCGGAGTTATATTAAATGATGGAAAGAGTTTCGGGGAAGGCGGCGAAGGATTTGTAAGATTAAACTTTGCAATGCCAAAAACAGTTTTAAAAGAGGTCTTGGCAAGAATGGAAAAAGTAATACAAGACGTTTTGTAAAATGTTAAAAAGAGTATGTGATTCCAAACCATAAACTTTAAGCTGCAAGTCTATCCAAAACGAAGTAATCCAAAAAACATCAAAACATAGAGAGGACATTCATAATTGGATGGCTTTTGGCAATATGAAGACTAAACAATCGAAAATGAACTAGATATATCACCCAAACTGCTTTAACAGATACTCAAATGTAACATTTGGAACTATCTTTTTAATCTCATCAAAGTTTTTATCTTTCAAGAGTTTTCTTACTCTTGATGCACTTATGGGTTCATTGTTGTTGGACTCTGCTCTTTTTATCACTTCAAAGTCTATATTGTATTTTGGAAGTATCATTTTCATAGTATTGTTGTATTGTCTTGTTATATTATCAAATGGTTCTTCTCCTGCAAATCTTATAT
>JAIRKW010000083.1 GCA_031259875.1 Campylobacteraceae bacterium | reverse complement strand
TTCGCATGTCAAGCTATGATCGTCCAACGGATCTGTGGCATTTGTATTATCTTGTGCCAAAATTACAGCTGTCAAAAGTAAAAAAACAGTGAAAATTTTATACATGAGATACCCCTTTTACAAGTAATGATTTAAAAATCCAGCATCGGCTTTTCGCTGCGTTTTATTGCCTCTTTTATGGCATTTATGTAGCTTTTTGTTGAAGGATTTTTGCTTTTATACGCTATATCAAAAGCCGTGCCGTGGTCAGGCGAAGTGCGCGTGATGGGAAGTCCCAGCGTTATATTTACGCTCTCATCAAAATACAGAGCTTTCAGCGGTATCAATCCCTGGTCATGATACATGCAGATAAAATAACGGCAGTTTTCAAGGCTTTTTTGCGTAAATGCGCTGTCTGGCACAAGCGGACCGAAAAAAATCTCCTTATTTATCTCCTCATTAGCTCTATTTATCGCTTTTGTGATTTTTGTTTCTTCACTGCCTATCACTCCGCCGTCTCCTGCATGAGGGTTTAATCCTAAAACTCCAATATGTCTGACTCTTAAGGCTTCGTATACGTTTATCAAAAACCTATGCAAAACTTTCGTTTTTATCTGTTCGCTTACATCTTTCAGTGGTATGTGATGCGTAAAAAGCAGTGTAAAGAGCTCTTTACACCCAAGCATCATAATAGCCTCACACCCCAACATATCTTCAAGTGCGTCTGTATGCCCTTTATAAACAATACCGGCTAAATTCCATGCCTCTTTATTTATTGGAAGCGTTACGATAGCGTCAGCATTGGCAGTTTTAGCTAATGCTACGGCTGT
This sequence comes from Campylobacteraceae bacterium, assembly GCA_031259875.1. GTDB lineage: Bacteria > Campylobacterota > Campylobacteria > Campylobacterales > Campylobacteraceae > JAIRKW01. The sequence continues at coordinate 3,702 of JAIRKW010000083.1, read as the reverse complement.
TGTGAATGAGTCAAATGAAGCTTCTCCGGCTTTTGCTGAAACGATTGAAGGCGTTATTTCAAAAACTTCCCCGCACTCCTCCGCGGCAAAATCCATCGGTACATTCAAGTCTAAAAGCGCCGCACCCCACTGAAGCATTGTCTCATTTATGCAATATATCGGTTGACAAAGAGACTTAACTTCTTCGTGCGCCCTCAAAGCTATCTCAAGTCCGATGCCGTTCAAATCGCCGATACTTATCGCGATTTTTTTCATTTTATTATCTCTTGCATTTTGCTTACAGCCTCTTCAAGTCCCCAAAAAACGCTTCGCGCGATAATGCTTTGACCGATGTTTAACTCTTTTATCTCTTTAATTTCTACTATATTTTTAACATTATAGTAGTTTAGCCCATGTCCTGCGGCTGTCAAAAGACCAAGCTTGTCGGCTTCAACTGCGGCATTTATAATCTCTTTTAATGATTTTTCCAATAACATGTGCAGTTTTTCAGGGCTCAACTCAAGCTCTTTTATAGAATTATGCGTATGGCGCAGATTTGTATAGAGCATAGCGTATATATTGGCATATTTTCCGGTATGAAGTTCAATCCATTTTACACCAAGTTCGCTTGAGAGATTGACCGCTTCCAAATCAGGGTCTATAAACAAAGAAACATCTATATCTGCTTCTTTGAGGCTTTTACATACAAACTGCAGTTTATCAAAGTATCTTTTTACATCCAATCCGCCCTCGGTAGTAACTTCTTCGCGCTTTTCAGGCACTAAAGTAACGCGTGCAGGTTTTGCTTTGAGAGCTATATCTACTATTTCATCAGCAAGCGAACATTCAAGATTAACAGGCATATAAGCATTTTTGATAATCTCATACAAATCTTCATCGTGGATATGACGTCTGTCTTCACGCAAATGTATTGTGATTTGATTAACTCCGCACTTTTTCAAAATCGGCAGCGTATCCAAAGGGTTGGGGTCATTTGTCTTTCTGGCTTCTCTAAGGTAAGCGATATGGTCAATATTTACACCAAGCAGCACGATTAGTATCCTTATTATTAATTAAAAGCATAATTATATCAGAATAATATCCTCTTTTTTCTATACTGTAAAATATTCCCGAAATGAAACATAAAACGCTAAAATAGAGTGTTTTTTACTTAAAATACGCTAAGTTTAGCCTTTTTTAGATATAATTTATCCCTTTAATTATAACTTTAGGAGATGTAATGGATATCAGCGGTTCACAGATGATAATTGAAGCATTGCATAAAGAGGGAGTTGACGTTGTTTTCGGTTATCCCGGGGGTGCGATGCTTAATGTCTATGATGAGCTTTATAAGCAAAAATATTTTGAGCATATATTGACTCGTCACGAACAAGCCGCCGTTCACGCTGCGGACGGATACGCAAGAGCTTCGGGCAAAGTCGGTGTCGCACTTGTTACAAGCGGGCCTGGCTTCACCAATGCCGTCACGGGACTTGCTACAGCTTATATGGACTCTACACCGCTGGTATTGGTAAGTGCGAATGTCGCTATATCGTTGATAGGCACGGATGCTTTTCAAGAGATAGATGCTGTTGGTATTTCGCGTCCTTGCGTTAAGCATAGTTATCTTGTAAGAAGTGTCGAAGAACTGCCGCGCATACTTAAGGAAGCATTTTATATAGCAAGAACGGGAAGACCAGGACCAGTACATATTGACGTGCCAAAAGATGTAACGGCAAGTATCGGTAAATTTGTATATCCGGATGAAATCACAATGCAGACATACAAGCCAACTTACAAAGGTAACTCTCGCCAAATTAAAAAGGCTGTTGAGGCGATATCTACAGCAAAACGTCCGCTGCTTTACTTGGGCGGAGGCATAGTAAGTTCAAATGCTTCTGATATAGTGCGAAAATTTATGGAGTTTACAGGAATTCCAGCCGTTGAAACATTAATGGCAAGAGGCTCGCTGCGATATGATAATCCTTTGCTTTTGGGTATGGTCGGTATGCATGGCACTTACGCGGCAAATATGGCGATGAGTGAAGCTGACTTGATAATAGCTTTAGGAACAAGATTTGACGATAGAGTTACAGGCAAACTAAGCGAATTTGCTAAAAATGCCAAAATTGTACATATAGATATAGACCCAAGTTCTATAGGCAAACTTGTTGATATAGATTTTCCGATAGTAGGCGATGCGACAAATGTTATTGAGGCGATATTTGAGACGGCAAACGGAAAAATTGATGCCAAAAACTATCAGGATTGGCGTGAACTTTTGAAAAGATATGCCAATATCCATCCCTTAAAATACGAGGATTGCGATACCGTTTTAAAACCTCAATGGGTTATAGAGTATGTCGGTAAAACCTTAGGCGAAGAGGCTGTTATTACTACGGACGTCGGACAGCATCAGATGTGGACGGCTCAATTTTACCCATTTACGAGAGCGCGTCAGCTGGTAACAAGCGGCGGACTTGGCACTATGGGATTTGGCTTGCCTGCGGCTATGGGTGCAAAAAAAGCGCTTTATGACAAAATCTCTATTAATTTTGTCGGCGATGGTGGTATTTTGATGAATATACAAGAATTGATGACGGCTATTGTGTCAAATATACCTGTTGTAAATATTATTTTAAATAATAGATTTTTAGGAATGGTACGACAATGGCAGACATTCTTTTACGGCAAACGTTACTCGCAAACAGACCTTGATTTGCAGCCTGATTTTGTAAAATTGGCTGAGAGCTTCGGTGGTGTCGGCTTTAAAGCCAAAACAAAAGACGAATTTAAAGAGGCTTTGGATAAAGCTATAAAAAGTAATAAAGTCGCTTTGATAGATGTAGAGATAGACAGAATGGAGAATGTTTTACCAATGGTACCGACAGGCGGTTCGCTTTATAATATGATATTAGAATATAAGGATTAACAGATGGAAGGGATAAGACGTGTAATTTCTGTTATAGTTTTAAATGAACACGGCGTTTTGTCGCGTATTTCCGGGCTTTTTGCCGGCAGAGGGTATAATATAGACTCACTTACCGTAGCACCGATACCAAATACAAATCTCTCCCGTCTGACTATCGTAACGTCGGGCAATGAAAGAGTGCTTGAGCAGATAGTAAAACAGCTGCATAAATTAATCCCCACATATAAAGTCATAGAATCAGGCGAATTTGTGGAAAAAGAGATGGCACTTGTCAAAATTCCATTAAATGAACGCTTTGACGGACTTGATGCTATGCTTAAAGCTTACAATGGCGTTATAGCCAACAGTGGCGAGGACTATATCGTTGTAATGGTTGCAGATGATACTGCAAGAGTCGCAGGTTTTTTAAAAGCTGTCAAAAAATACAACCCTACGGATATAGTAAGAAGCGGTTCAGTGGCTATGGATATATGATGAAACTATCTCTTTTATGTGAAAAATTTTCGCTGAAATATGAGGGTGAAGATAAAGAAATAACAGGACTCCAAACGTTAGAAAACGCCAAAGAGGAGCATATCGTATATCTTGAAAACAATAAGCTTTTGGAGAATCTCAAAAATACAAAAGCAGGTGCGGCGATAGTATATGAGAAATTTAAAGCGTCTGTTCCGAAAACTTGCGCCGTCATCATAAGTTCAAATCCGCATTTGGATATGGCGATTTTGAGCGCTTTTTTCACGCCAAAAATCATAAACTCATCCGATAAAAAGCCGATTATCGACAAAAGCGCT
>JAIRKW010000093.1 GCA_031259875.1 Campylobacteraceae bacterium | reverse complement strand
TACGCCAAAAGAGTCCTGCAGTTTTTTGAGCATATTTTTCTGTTCATCATTCAATGTTTTTGGATATTTGATAGAAATTTGCACTATAAGGCTTCCAATTTGTTTTGTATGCAAATCTTTTGCACCCTCATTTTTAAATACAAATTGCTGCTTGTCGTGCGCGCCCATCGGGAGTTTTAACTCTTTTTTACCTCTTAGTGTCGGTATTGTGATAGTTTCGCCTAAAATAGCCTGCGTAAAAAATACAGGTACTTCTATATAGATATGCTGCGCATCACGTATAAACAGCTCATCGTTTTTAACATTGATGAAAATATACAAATTGCCTCTGCTGCCGTTTTGCATAACATTGCCTTTTTTGGCAACTCTGATACGGTTATTATTATCAATACCTTCAGGTATATCTACCACGACACTCTCTTCTGTCTCTTCCCAGCCTTTACCTTTGCATGCTTTGCACGGATTTTTGACAATTTGTCCCGTGCCTCGGCATTTTTGACAAGTTTGTGAAAATGTCATAAAACCTTGACGATAGAATACTTGACCCTTGCCGTTACATTCGGGGCATTCGGTTTTGGTTTTGTCTTCGCTGCCGCTTCCGGCGCACTCTTTACATGGTGATTTGTATGTAAAACGTATCTCTTTTTTGCAGCCAAAAACTGCCTCTTTAAACTCCAGAGTTATCTCTTTTTCCAAATCGGACGGATATTTTTCATTGTTTTTTTGCCTTTTGCCGCTGCTAAAACCAAATCCGTTTCCAAAAACAGACTCAAATATAGAACCCAAATCCCCCATAATATCTTCATAGTTTTGTTCCGAAAAGTGGCTGAAGCCTTGTCTGTCAAGTCCAGTTTTGCCATATCTGTCGTAAATTTCACGTTTGTTTGTATCGCTCAAGACTTGATAAGCTTCATTTATTTGTTTAAATTTTTCTTCAGCTTCTTTATCGCCTTGGTTGCGGTCAGGGTGATATTTGAGAGCTAATTTGCGGTAAGCTTTTTTTATTTCATCAGTACCCGCGCTTTTTGTAACCTCTAAAATCTCATAATATTCAAAGTCCAAATAAGAATCCTTCCATAATAAAAACTTGCATAAAAAAGTGTAATTCTATCAAAAATAAGTTTAATAGTTAGTAATATTGAGATGTTTAAAGTAGTGTTGGCATGAAATTGCAGATTTTGGCGTTTGCGGAGTTCTTCTTTAAGCTGCAGCTAAGAAAATTGTAAATTTGCGAATATGCGAAACAATTTTGCAAGCAATAAATTATTTAATTTAGTAAAAAAAATAGTATTTAATAAAAATTCTCAAAAAGGAATATTTTTATTGGTTAAAAACTGTTGCAATACCCAATTCAAGGGCAGTTTTATATAGAAAATGTTTTAAATTATCTTTAAGTATTCGATAAATTAACATTGAAAACTATGAAAACTTATGATAATTGCAATAAAAAATAAATTTTTGTTAGAATAATGTCAGAAAATATTTGTTATAATAGCAAATAAGGTTTTAACCTTTTATTTGCAAAAAATTTCAACGCAAGGAACAGCTATGATTAACGTTTTGATGATCGAAGACGATATCGAGTTTGCTCAGATATTGAGTGAGTATTTATCAAGATACAATATCAAAATTACAAATTACGAAGATCCGTATCTTGGATTAAGTGCAGGAATCAAGAATTATGACTTATTGATTTTAGATTTGACATTGCCCGGCATTGACGGACTTGATGTATGCAGGGAAATTGCTACAAAGTATAATATTCCTATCATTATATCATCCGCAAGAGGTGAATTGTCAGATAGAGTTATAGGTCTTCAAATAGGTGCTGATGATTATTTAGCTAAACCGTATGATCCGCAAGAGATGTACGCAAGAATCGTAAGTCTTATCAGAAGATACAAGAAGGTTATAACAGGAATTGAAGAGGCTCCTGTTGAAGACTCAAAGTTTAGAGTAGACGAGAAAAGACATCAGATATTCCTTGAAGATAAACCGCTTGTACTTACTCCAGCAGAGTATGAGATACTCTCTTGCCTTATCCAGCAGCACAGTTTTTCGCTCTCACGCGAGCAGCTTGTATATAACTGTCGCTCTATAAAGGACAAAGGCGGTAAGAGCTTGGATGTTATTATAGGCAGAATCAGAACGAAAATAGGTGACAGTTCAAAATCTCCTAAATATATACACTCCGTAAGAGGTATTGGTTATAAATTGATAGGATGAGACATTGTTCTTTAAAAACTAAGGCAAACATTGCGTTTGCCTTTAGTTTTTCTATTTTACTTCTTTACGGCGCGTTTTTTTATATGTATAACAATAAACTTAATGCGCAAAAATTTCAAAATATTTATTTATCAGCGTTTTGTCAAAACAGTATGCTTGCCGATATTAAGAACTGTCTTAAAAATTTAGGGCTTCTCGAAGTAGATAATGGTCAAAAAGAGATTGTCTTAAAAGAGGGCAGTGTCATACAAAACAGTGTTTTTGGCAATTTTGTCATTATCCTGCATAAAGGCGCTTACTACATACAACTTACCGATAAAGACAGTGTTATACTTTTTGAAATAAAGCAAAATGGTTTTACGAACAGCATCTATTTAGCGTTTTTTCTAATTGCTTTCATATTTTTGGCGGGGCTTTATCTGTTTACAATGAAGAACATTAAGTCTATTGACAAGTTTGGAAAAGCAATTAAAAAGTTAGCTGATGGCGGCATAAATAGTGAAATCGTATCTGCAAATGAACAAGACGAACTTTTGAAAAAGTTTGATGAAACTGTCAAAAATATTGCCGATATATATAATGCGCGTACCCTTTTCCTGCGCGCTATTATGCATGAGTTGAAAACTCCAATAGGCAAAGGGCGCATTGTAGCTGAAATGGTGGAGAACCATTTAAACAAAGAACGTCTTATTAAAATCTTTCGACGCCTTGAAACGCTTATCGGCGAGTTTGCTAAAACAGAACAGCTTATCACACAAAACTATATGTTTGAGAAGCAAAAACATTCTTTGCAAAAAATACTTAGTCTCTCTTTTGATTTTCTAATGCTTGAGCCAGAGCAGTTAGATAAAAGAGTTGCCAAAAAGTTTCCTAAAAAAAGTATCTATATTAATGTCGATTTGGATTCTATGGCACTTGCATTTAAAAATCTTATAGATAATGCTATAAAATACAGCAGTAACGGCTGTGTTGCAATTTCCTTAAAGAAAAATGTGCTTCTTTTTGCCAACAAAGGTAAGCCTTTAGATAAACCGATAACTGACTACAAAAAGCCGTTTATCTCTTCTGATGATGCGGTCAGAGTACGTATGAAAATGGGACTTGGGTTGTATATCGCGGAAAATATCCTAACTCTTCACGGATTGACATTGAATTATAAGTACAAAAACGGATATCACTGTTTCTATATTAATCTTATCACGTCTTAAAATAAATTAGGTTAAACTTTGGCTTATGAAACTTCAAAAATTTAACCGTTTAGTAGAAGCTCTGATGAGTCTGCCTACTGTAGGTAAAAAATCGGCTTTGCGTTTTGCATACTATCTGACGCTTTCTGATACATTCAGCGCTATGAGACTTGCTCATGCTATTGAAGATGCTGTACAGTATATCAGACGATGTGAGAAATGCGGCGGGGTAAGCGAACACGAGATTTGTGAAATTTGTCTGGATGAGGTGCGAAATAATGGACAACTTTGTGTAATAGAAAACGCGAAAGATATATTTACTCTTGAAGAAAACGGACTGTTTTTAGGTCGTTATTTTGTTTTTGATGACTTGGAAAAGATAGAAAAATTAAAAAATATTATACACGAAGCTGAGGCAAAAGAGGTAATATTTGCTTTTACGCCATCCTTGGCAAGCGATGCAATGATATTATTTATAGAAGATAAGCTTAAAGATTTAAGTTTAAGTTTTACAAAAATCGCGCAAGGCGTTCCTACTGGCGTACAACTTGAAAATGTGGATATGCTCTCTTTGGCTAAAGCGTTAAAAGACAGGATAAAAATATAAAATATTTTTTTGCTTGATATTAATAGTGTTTTGAATCTGCTTTTTTAAAATATTTTATCCTACAAGATGCTTTGTATTTTGCAATAATGTTACGAGTAAGATTTTATTTGCTCAGTTCTTGCAAAATCAGACTTATGCTAATTGCAAAAATAGTAGTTTTTATCTTATAGAAAGCTTCTGTAACGCTTTGTGGTTTTATTGAACATTGAAGCGCAGCAACGAAAATAATAGAATTTATCTTTATTGTGGTTATTGTCGGGCAGAAAATAAATATTACGGCTGTAGGCATATTTGATTTTGTTTACAAGTTTAGATGGAACGATAAGCAAAAAGGAAGTATTGCCAAATTTTCAAAAGATTCGATTAAGTACAAAGAGAGATTGTTTAAAAGATGCCATTATTATTCTATTTGAAATTTGTATAAGCGCTTATTGTCGGATAAAGTATAAATAGTATGTTTTTTAAATTTGTTAATAAAATTATTTTTTAAAAATGGCTCACCGAGTGATTTTTCTTTCCTTAAGAAATTTGGCGCAATGATGGCTGTCATAATATATATCTTGCAGGATAAATATTATATTTTGATAGAGCAGGGCAGCAGTAAGTATAATTTTCAAAAGTCAGACCGTAAAATTGTTTATTGTCGGCTTGTAAAAATGAGCAATTTATGTGAACGAACCAATTTTGTCCTGTTACAAGATAATATGGGTATTATTTATGGGATCAGAGTGTAAAAATAGTTATTGATTGGGCAGGATTTCTCTCATCGCTTGAGCAATTTTTGCTTCGTCATAAGCGTTGTCAAAAAAGAGATTGAATGCGAAAACAGCTTGATATAAAAGCATATCTAAACCGTCTTTATATTTTAATCTAAATTCATCACAAAGTTTTAAAAAGGGCGTCTTTTTATTGTAAATAGCGTCAAATCCAAACTGTGCGTTTTTGAGTGTTTGATTTAGTATATTTATTGGTGCTGGCAGAGCATTGTCTTTTAAGCCTGCAGATGTTGTATTGATAATAAGGTCATATTTTTTTGGTACAAAATTTTCCCATGAGACACTTTCAAAACCTTTTTGGTTAAAGAAAACCAATCTCTCAGAGCTTCTATTGAGAATGACCGATTCAATGTTATTTTGTCTTAAGATAAATGCGATAGCTTTTGCTGCACCGCCGGCTCCTAATACAAGCGCGTTTTCTATTTTGCCAAACTCTCTTATTGCCTCAAAAAATCCTGTTGCGTCTGTGTTGAAGCCGATTAGCTTATTATCTTTTTTAACTATCGTATTTACTGCCTCTATTTGAACTGCCATGGTATCTATTTCATCGCATATGTTAAATGCCGTTTCTTTATGCGGTACGGTTATATTTGCTCCGTCAAGATTTGCTTCAAAAAATCTCTCTCTTAACTGCCCTTTATCTATGAGCAGCATTTTTTCATAAACAGCTTTTATTTTGAAAGCTTTGTATGCGGCATTGTGCATAATGGGAGAAATGGAGTGTTCTATTGGGTTTCCGATGACGCAAAATTTTTTCATAGCTTTAAAAAAGTCGGTTTAAACCGACCTTAATATTATTTAACTTGATAGACAAATGCGTCTTTATTGATATTGCTTTTGATATCTGAAAGCGCATCTCTTGCGGCTTTATCGGAAGCATACGGACCTATTAAAACTTTTGTTACCTGCCTTGCATTAACAGTTGTTTTATATTGGCTGTGTGAGTAGCCTTTTTTTGCAATATTATCCAAGAAGCTTTTTGCAGGCGTCTTTGACGCAGAGCTTACCTGTATGTACCAGCCGCTTTTGACGCTGCCTTGCACTATATTTTGTTTTGGCGGTACAATAGGAGTTGCTTGAGGCTGTTCAATCTCTATTATCGGCGGTTTGGACGTTTGTTGCTCGGGTTCGTCTATTTCAATAATTTGAGGCGATACATTGCTATCCTCTATAATCTTAGGCTGTCCAGTCTCTTCTATAAGCGGTACGATGGCAGTATTTGGAATATTTGCGCTTTCCTCAAGCATTGTTTGAGTTAACTTATTTTGAGGTTGTTCATCACTTTTGTTAATAAATTTCATTATCAACAATACTACAATAAACAGGAGTATTAAAAGTACAGCGATAATAATCAACCTTTTCACCTTTACTACAGTACTGTTTTTAGAACTTACCTGTTCTAGTAAAATATCGCTTAACTCGTGCTCTTCCATCTTTTATCCTTTTTAATATGTAGGTCTATCATAAATGATAAATTTAGAGGACAACTCTTTAATTTCTTGTCGTATTTTTGCATGCATGTTTGTATCATTTATATTATTCAGCACTTCGGCTATTTTTTGAGCTATAAATGTAAATTCTTTATCTTTCATGCCTCTTGAAGTAAGAGCTGCAGAGCCTATTCTAATGCCTGAAGTTACAAAAGGACTTCTGTTTTCGCCAGGAACAGTGTTTTTGTTTACTGTAATACCGGCAGTTTCTAAAGCATGGTCGGCATCTTTTCCACTGAAATCTCTATTTAGAAAGCTAAGCAGTATCAAGTGATTGTCTGTACCGCCGCTTACTACGTCAAATCCCTCTTTAGATAAAACATCTGCTAAAATTTTAGCGTTTGTCTTAACTTGTTTGGCGTAAACTTTCCACTCTGGTTTTAAATTTTCACCAAATCCTACAGCTTTAGCAGCTATAACATGTTCCAAAGGACCGCCTTGAATGCCTGGAAATATGGCGGAGTTTATCTTTTTTGACAACTCTTCATCATT
>JAIRKW010000043.1 GCA_031259875.1 Campylobacteraceae bacterium | reverse complement strand
TATATATATATATTAATTTTTGCTTAATTTTACTTTAAGAAATGACTTTTTTGAAATTTTATTTTTATTTTAAATAAGAAAAATTATTTTTATTTTGATAAATTTTTAATTAATTTTCTTTATCATGATGACATATTTGTTTAAAATAATAAAAGATTTATGATTTTGGATATTATGGATTGTTTGTTTTTATTGTTGAAGTTTTTGGCAAAATGAGTTTGACTTGAGAGACAAAAATTTGAAATTTTGAGTGAAGCAGGTTTAATTGAAAATGCAAAGATTGTTATAGAATTGATTTAAAAAAACAGTTTTGCCGTAACCGACAAAACTGTTTTTAATACTAGCCTTTTCGCTTTTTAATTATCTCTTCAGAGACATTTTTAGGTACTTCTTGGTAGTGGTCAAACTCCATACTATACGTTGCGCGTCCCTGCGTTTGGCTTCTTAAGTCAGTTGAATAACCAAACATTGTTGCAAGCGGGCAAAATGCGTTTACTATTTTGAGTCCGCTTCTATCATCCATAGAGTTAATTTGTCCGCGGCGGCGGTTTAAATCACCTATGACATCGCCCATGAAGTCCTCAGGCGTTTCAACTTCGACCTTCATGATAGGCTCTAAAATCACAGGGTTTGCTTTTCTCGCACCTTCTTTAAAGCCCATAGAAGCGGCAAGTTTAAATGCCATCTCTGATGAGTCCACTTCGTGATAGCTTCCATCATATAGAGTAACTTGTATATCTTCTACTGGATAACCCGCTAAAACACCACTTTGAAGCGCCTCTTGGCAACCTTTATCAACTGCTGGAATATACTCTTTGGGTACAACACCGCCTTTGATGTCATTGATAAATTTATATCCGCTGCCAGGCTCTAACGGCTCAAGTTTCAAAAATACATGTCCGTATTGACCGCGTCCGCCTGATTGTTTTGCATATTTATACTCTTGATTTACGGCATTTCTTATAGTTTCCCTATAAGCAACCTGCGGCTGACCAACTTCAGCTTCTACCTTGAACTCTCTTAACATTCTATCTACGATAATCTCAAGATGCAGCTCACCCATACCAGAGATAATAGTTTGTCCGCTCTCTTCGTCTGTCTCAACTCTAAAGGAAGGGTCTTCTTGAGCTAATTTTTGAAGCGCTATACCCATTTTCTCTTGGTCTGCTTTAGTTTTAGGCTCAACAGCAACAGAGATAACAGGTTTTGGAAACTCCATCTTTTCTAATATAACTTTGTCTTTTTCGCTTGCTAAAGTATCGCCAGTTAGGGTATCTTTAAGACCAACAACAGTGCCGATTTCACCTGCGTAAAGCTCTTTAATCTCTTCACGTTTGTTTGCGTGCATTCTAAGAAGACGCCCTATTCTCTCTTTTTTGCCTTTTGTTGTATTTAAAGCATAGCTTCCGCTTTCAAGCACGCCTCTATATACGCGTACAAACGCAAGCTGTCCTACAAACGGATCTGTCATGATTTTAAATGCAAGCGCAGCAAACTCACCATTATCGGTTGAGTTTACGGTTGTCTCTGTGCCATCCTCATACTGACCTTTGATAGCTTGAACTTCAGTAGGAGCAGGCAGATAATCAACAACGGCATCAAGCATCGGCTGAATACCTTTGTTTTTGAATGATGTACCGCAAGTCATCGGAACGATAGACATATTGTGACATCCAGCTTTGATACCTGTTTTAATCTCATCAACGCTAAGCTCTTCACCGCCAAGATATTTTTCCATCAACTCTTCGCTCGTCTCTGCAACCGCTTCGATAAGTTTCTCTCTATACTCTTTAGCTTTATCAAGCAGATTTGCCGGTATCTCTTCAACCTCGTATTTTGAACCCAAAGAGGCTTCGTCTTCCCAAACAAGTGCTTTCATACTGACCAAATCTATAACGCCTTTGAAATTATCTTCTGCGCCGATTGGAATTTGTATAGGAACAGGATTTGATTTTAATCTATCTTTTATCTGTTTTTCAACTTTGTAAAAGTCTGCGCCGACTCTGTCCATTTTATTTACATATACCATTCTTGGAACATGATATCTGTTAGCTTGACGCCAAACAGTTTCAGATTGGGGCTGAACGCCGCCTACTGCACAAAATACTGCAACAGCGCCGTCAAGTACGCGCATTGAACGCTCAACTTCTATAGTAAAGTCAACGTGACCCGGAGTGTCTATAACGTTTATTTGATAATCTTTCCAAACGCATGTTACAGCAGCAGAAGTTATCGTAATACCTCTCTCTTTTTCCTGTTCCATCCAATCCGTTGTAGCAGCACCATCATGAACTTCGCCGATTTTATGCGACATGCCCGTATAATATAAAATGCGCTCTGTTGTTGTAGTTTTGCCCGCGTCAATATGCGCGGCGATTCCGATATTTCGGACTCTTTCTATTGGAGTTTTTCTTGCCATCTGTCAGTCCTTAATTTTTTTAATTTGCAAGAAAAGCGGTCTTTTTGACCGCTTCGTCATAAATTTTACCAGCGGTAGTGAGCAAACGCTTTATTTGCCTCTGCCATTTTATAAGTATCTTCTTTTTTCTTAAATGAAGCGCCTCTGTTGTTCGCAGCATCCATTAATTCGTTTGCCAGCTTTTCAATCATAGTTCTTTCGCTTCTTTTTCTGGCATATGAGATAATCCATCTAAGCGCAAGTGCTTGCTGGCGCGCAGGTCTTACCTCTACAGGAACTTGATAGGTAGCTCCGCCGACGCGGCGGCTTTTAACTTCCATAACTGGTTTAATATTATCAACAGCATTATTGAATACGTCTATGCCTTTAACTTCGCCGCTTTTTTTCTCAATTAATGCCAATGTGCCGTACATTATTTTTGTAGCAACGCTCTTTTTGCCATCATACATTAATGCGTTGATAAATTTTGTAACAACTTTACTTCCGTATATTGGGTCAGGAAGCACTTCTCGTACCGGAGATTTTCTTCTTCTCATTTTTTCTTTCCTTCAAATTGATTAAAGCAATTTTACTCAAACACTGCCAAAATATGCGGCGTGCCTGTGTTTAAATTTACTTAAATTATCTATTTAGCCGCCGCTTTTGGTCTTTTTGTACCGTATTTGCTTCGGCTTACCTTTCTGTTGGCAACACCTGCTGTATCCAAAGCGCCACGCACGATATGATATTTAACGCCGGGTAAGTCTTTTACTCTTCCGCCTCTAACTAATACAATGGAGTGCTCTTGAAGGTTATGACCCTCGCCTCCGATATAGCTAATAACTTCAAAGCCGCTGGTAAGTCTTACCTTGGCAACTTTACGAAGGGCTGAGTTTGGTTTTTTTGGAGTTGTAGTATAAACTCTCGTGCAAACTCCGCGCCTTTGCGGGCATTTTTTAAGAGCAGGGGATTTTGACTTTTTAGTCGCTTTCTCACGCTCTTTTCTTATCAATTGATTGATAGTTGGCACACTGTTTCCTTTCTTAATATAGTGGTATTTTCCATAGAGAAAAATACCTGTGATTTTATTTAAAATATACTTAAAAAAAGGTTAAATTAAGTTTCTTAATTTAACCTGTCTCTTATATATTCTCTTTTATTACTACACTGTCCTCATCATAAATACCGGTTCCTACAGGAATCATACGACCTATGATAACATTCTCTTTCAAATCTTCAAGGTGGTCTATTTTTGCCGCAATACTTGCTTCCGTTAATACTTTCGTGGTTTCTTGGAATGAAGCAGCTGATATGATACTGTCGCTTCCGATAGCCGCTCTTGTTACACCCAAAAGTACAGGCTCGGCAATAGCCGGCTCTCCGTCAAGCTTCATAATACGCTCATTTTCCTCTTTAAATTTGCGGCGGCTAATCAAATCGCCGACGATAAAATTCGTATTACCGCTGTCTAAAATTCTAACTTGTCTTAACATTTGAGAAACTATAACCTCAATATGTTTATCGCTTATCGCAACACCCTGTCTGCGGTAAACTTGTTGAATTTCGCTTATGAGGTAGTAATGCAGTGCCTTTTCGCCGAGTATTCTTAAAATATCGTGGCTTGAAGCAACACCATCTGTCAATCTCTCACCTGCATGCACATATTCGCCTGCATGAACGTGTATTTGCTGTGATTTATCCACCAGATACTCGCTCACTGCGCCGCCTGCACCTTCTATGATAATTCTCTCTTTGGCTCTAAGCGGTTTGCCGAATCTCACAACACCGTCAATTTCTGCAATAACAGCCGCATTTTTAGGACGTCTTGCCTCGAACAATTCACTGACCCTTGGAAGACCGCCGGTAATATCTTTTGATTTAGCTACAGCTTTTGGTGTACGTGCAAGCAAATCAGCCTGCTCTACTTCTGCGCCGTCTTGAACAAATATAGCGGTTTTTGGTTCGAGCTGATATTTTATTATCTCGCCGTTTTTTGTTGATATGATAAGCGTCGGCTTAATGCCTGAAGGCAGATATTCGTTAATAACAAGCCTGCTTTGTCCTGTTAACTCATCATACTGCTCGGTTGCACTTGTACCTGACTCTATATCCTCAAATGCAACTTTACCGCTATTTTCGGCGATAATTGGAGTTGAATACGGATCCCACTCGGCTATAACACTCTGCTCATCACTTTTTGGCGTAGCTATAAGCGTATTGTCCGTAACCTCTGTATTGTCGCCAACTTCAAGGATAGAGTTTCGCGGAATATAGTGACGGATAGCTTCTCTGTCGTCTTTGTCGGCAATAACGGCAAAAATTCCTTTAACCTCTATAATATCGCCTTTTTTAAAGTCATGATATCTTTCAAGATAGTCGGCTTGGAGTTTGTAAAATTTAACGATACCGCTTGCATTAGCTTTTATCTTTTGCGTAATCGGTGCTCCGTCTTTTACTTTCAAATCAGCCGCATACGGGATACGTTGAGGCACATTCCAGCCCTCTTTGATAATCTCCACGATACTATCTTCCGCATCGACTTCTGCGCCATTCTCAAACGGCAGATAGAGTTTGCCTTCTACTTTACCGCCGACACCGGCTAATTCACTTGGTTTTGCGATATCATTTTTTCTTAGCGTATATTTCGCACTTTTTTTCTTGCCCTCAATATTGATAATAACCTCTTCATAGGCATAATCAACACTGTATTTTCCTTTGAAAGGAGCTTTGATTTTAGGCTCGGCAAGCAAGACAGCTGCATTTCGTCTGTTTGCAACGACTATTTTATTATCTTTAGTAACGTACGTTTTGAGGTTATAAAAACGGATAAAGCCTTCTTTTTGTGCCGATATTTGTCTGTCCTGCTGCTCTGTTGAAGCTGTTCCTCCGATGTGAAACGTTCTCAGGGTAAGCTGGGTTCCAGGCTCACCAATAGATTGGGCAGATATAATACCAACCGCTTCGCCAGGCTTTACAAGTTTGCCTTCTCCCAAGTTAATACCGTAGCATTTTGAGCACACGCCTTTTGGAGCTTTGCAAGTAATAGGCGTTCTAATAACAACAGATTTTACTCCTGCTTCCGTTAAAACTCTGGCTTTTTTCTCATCTATAATTGTACCCTCGGCAAAGATAACTTCATTTGTAATCGTATCTATAACATCTTCAGCTAATACTCTGCCAAACGCTCTCTCTTCCAAAGACTCTATCAAATCGCCGCTCTCGGTAATCTCAGTTATTTCAACACCTTCGTGAGTGCCGCAATCATCCATCGTAATCTTCACATTTTGCGCAACATCTATCAATTTTCTTGTTAAATATCCGGCATTTGCTGTCTTAAGCGCGGTATCGGCCAAACCTTTTCTCGCACCGTGCGTTGATATGAAGTATTCAAGTACATTCAATCCTTCACGAAAGTTTGACGTAATAGGAGTTTCGATAATAGAACCATCCGGTTTTGCCATAAGGCCTCTCATGCCGGCAAGCTGCCTAATTTGCGCTGCACTTCCTCTTGCGCCCGAATCTGACATCATATAGATTGAGTTAAATCCTTCTTTGTCGCTTTTTACAAGCTTCATCATTTCAGCCGCAATGATATTGTTTGTATCAGTCCAGATATCAACGATTTTATTATATCTCTCCTGTTCGGTTATAAGACCGCCGCTGAATTGCTGTTGTATTTCACGTACTTTTTTCTTTGCTTCGTCTATACTTTTCTTTTTGGATTCAGGTACTCTTATATCGTCTATGGAGATGGAAACACCAGCATCCGTAGCATATTTAAAGCCAAGATTTTTGACGTTGTCGAGAAAATTAGCCGTTACTTCATAACCGCCCTCTTTATAGACATAATCAATCAACGAGGCAATATTTTTCTTCTTTAATATCGTATTCCAAAGCTCTTCAGGAACAAAATCAGGAATCGCATTTTTAAATATCAGTCTGCCTGCTGTTGTAAATATCGTCCTTTCGTCAACCCTTGTTTTAATTTTTGCATGTATATCAAGATAGCCCGACTCTATAGCTATCATAACTTCATCAATATTTGCAAAGATTTTATTTGAACCTTTGGCATTTGGTTTTTCAAGCGATAGATAATAAAG
>JAIRKW010000040.1 GCA_031259875.1 Campylobacteraceae bacterium | reverse complement strand
GATGAAATGTTAAATGATAATGCTGCCACACAACAAAATTCTCTTAATTAGCGACAATCTAACAAGTGAGTGTTTAAAATATGAAATCAATTATGTCGACATAACTCCGCTAAATTATTGGTATCATCTGCTAAGACGCGGCAGATTTGATTTTTTGCTTGTAGAGTCCGCGTGGTCTGGTTATAAAAATAGATGGAAATACAAGATAGCCTCATATCCTGATTATCCGCAGCGAAATAACAATGTGCTTGCAAGAGTAGTCGATATAGCAAAAGACAAAGGCATACCGACCATCTTTTGGAATAAAGAAGATAGTGTTCATTTTGATAGATTTATAAAAAGCGCCAAACTCTTTGACCATATTTTGACTGTAGATGAAGATTGTGTGAAGCGGTATAAGGAGATAATGCCTTCATCTGTTAGTGTTGATGTCGCGCCATTTTGCGTGCAGCCAAAGATTCATAATTTTGGCGGATTTAATTTTAAGTTCAATGCTGCTAATTTTGTAGGAAGTTATAATACGCAGATTCACGAAAGACGCCGAAGCTGGCAGCATATGCTGTTTGAAGCTGCTTTTAAGGCAAAACTGCCGTTGACGGTGATAGATAGAAATTCAAATCGCAAAGCAAAAAACTACCGTTATCCGTCAAATCAGTATGATTTTATGGTAAAACCAAGCATATCTTATGTCAAAACGGCCGATATATATAAAGATTACCTTATATCTTTAAATGTCAATACGATAGAAGATTCACCTACTGCGTATTCGCGCCGCTTAGTTGAAATCTTAGCATGCGGCGGCATAGCTGTAACTACGCCAAGTTTAGCAGTAGAAAAAATCTTTAAAGACTACTGTATAGTTGTAAACTCTTTAGATGAAGCCGTAGAGGTTTTTTCACGCTTAAAATACGGTGCGTCAAAATATGATTTGGAGCGCGCCAAAGCAGGAAGTGATTTTGTGCTTAAGAACTTTACATGGGGTCAGTTTGTAGACAAAATATATGCGATGATATATTAGTTTTCTTGTTGTGTGCATAAGGTTTATTCGAACTTTTATTGTAGGTTACAAGTTTTTTGCGTAGAGTAAAACGGTCTGTTTTTTGGTAGTTTTGCCTGATTGATACGATACTTCGGTATTTTGCAATAATGAAGAGTAACTGTATCAGCTTGTAATGATGAGACAAAAATTACTGTGTCACTCATCAGAAAATAGATGGTGTGTTTGAAGCTTGTTTGTACTAATCATAAGTTTTCTGCAATTATGAATACGGCAAAGTAATTTGCTTTTTTGAAATTTCTTCCGATTGTCATATTATAGCGCTCACTATTCTAGCAGCAGAATTAGAGAGTGTTGCGTTTGCTTAATAACAAAACTAAGGTATATTACCGCACCGCCTTAATGGCATAAAGACTTGATATTCGTAATTAAAAATTGCAGCTCATGAATGATGGAGTGAAAAGACTACCGAAAACAACAGATTGCTCAGTTTATCGAGTTGTATTATTGCGTAGTTTCTAGTTGATTTACAGCCAATGGCAGAAATATAAAAATATCCAATTTAAGGTTATTTTGCCGACAAAGTTTAAAGCGACGACTTAACCCTAAAATGTCAAATCACTGTTTGTCAGTTGTTTGGCGGGCGTTTTTTACTGTGTGAATGAGTTTGATAGTTATCGTTTATATCGTCATCATACTCAAAATGGAAAAACCGCTCATAGCCAAGTTTTTCCAATTCATCGTCTAAAAATTGAGGCAACACGCTTTTATGAGTACATTTTGCGATAATTGCCTCTATATCCTCTTCTGTCACACTGCTGAAACGCATCTCTAAAATAGCTTCCTCCCTTGTCATATGCCCTCTTATTTTTGTAAAATTAAATATTGAAATTATAATAAATTTTACATTTAAAAAATAATAAAAATCCTTTATAGTGACAAATCTTTTAATATCTGCGTAGCTGCCATTTTGCCGTCGGCTGCTGCCGTTACGACTAAAGCCGCACCTCTCATACAGTCGCCGCCCGCATAAACTCCTGCTTTACTTGTATGATAAGCGCCATCGGTAGCGATTGCGCCGCGGTTATTTACGTCTATACCATTTTCAGCCAAAAATGTTGGAATATTCGGCGTAAATCCAAGTGCAAAAATCACTATATCAGCGTCAATTTTAAAATCGCTCCCTTTAACTATCTCAACGCTTTGACGTCCAAGTGCATTTTTGTCGCCCAGAATAGTCTTTTGCATATTAAGTCCGATGACATTTCCTTCGCTGTTTACAATAATATCGTGAGGAGCTGTGTTGTAAATGAAATTAACCCCTTCATCAAGTGCATTTTTAAACTCTTTTTTTGAGCCAGGCATATTGAATTTATCGCGGCGATAAAGGCACGTAACGCTTTTGGCATGTTCTCTTATTGATGCGCGCAGGCAGTCCATAGCCGTATCGCCGCCGCCTACTACCACAACATTTTTATTAGATACGTCGATATCTGCGTCAAGTTCTTCTTTGAACTGCTTTTTTTGAATATTTCGTAGAAAATCTATCGCCATAATTGTGCCGTTAGCATTTTCATTGCTGATATTGGCACGATTTGGAAGCTCCGCGCCTATACCCAAAAAAACAGCGTTATGTAAATTCACAAGGTCGCTGAAAGAGACATCTTTGCCAACTTCAACGCCTGTTTTTAATTCCAAGCCGGCTTCTACAAGCCAGTTTACTCTTCGCGCGATAATCTCTTTTTCTATCTTAAATCCTGGTATGCCGTAAGTTAAAAGTCCGCCGGCTCTATTTTGTTTTTCATACATTACGACTTTAACGCCGGCTCTTAAAAGATATGTAGCCGCGGATATAGATGCAGGACCTGAACCTACTATGGCGACGGATTTATCTGTTTTTTTTGTTGCAAAAAGCGGTTTTAGTCCATTTCTGAAACCATTTTCGCTTATCGCTGTTTCAATAGCGCCTATTGTGATGGCTCC
>JAIRKW010000147.1 GCA_031259875.1 Campylobacteraceae bacterium | reverse complement strand
CGTTATCACATGCGTTCCTGCGCCATATTTTTCCTTGAGTTTTTCTTCTACTTCCGTGGCTATATCATGCGCGGCTTTCACGCTCATAGACGGCTCAAATCTCAAATGTATCTCTATGGCGATATTATTGCCGATTTTTCGTGTTTTAAGAGCATGCGGATCATTCACGCCGCGTATCGTTCCTATAAGAACCATTATTTCTTCTTGAATTTTCGGCGGAAGCGATTTTTCTAAAAGTTCGTCAATGGAGGATTTGATAAATTGTGCGGCGACATAAATGATAAACAGACTCACGACAACAGCCATGAGCGGGTCTAACACGCGCCATTTTTCTCCTAAAAATATAGCTCCGCCAATACCAATCGCGGCGGCTATGGAAGAGAACGCGTCGCTTCTGTGATGCCATGCGTTTGCCATAACCGCGGAACTTTTCAGCGCCCTGCCCTTTATGTATGTCCACCAGTAAAGCGTCTCTTTTAAGGCTATGGAGATGAGTGCGACTAAAAAAGCTATGGTTTTCGGCTCATGTAAAACGCCGCCGTTAAAGTATGCTGCGACCAATTTTGCGCCGTCCAAAAATATAGCCAGACCAACAAATAAAAGCATAAATCCAACTATGGAAGTTGCTAATGTTTCAAATTTACCGTGTCCATACGCATGGTCGCCGTCGCTTGGACGCGATGAAAGCTTGACAAATACAAGTACGACAAAGTCCGTAACCAAATCCGATAACGAATGCGCGGCGTCCGCCACCATCGCATGCGAATTGCCGACAAATCCCGCCATGAGTTTCAGCGCGACCAGAATAATATTGACAACAGAACCCGCAAGAGTTATGATATATATCTGTTTTTCGCGTTTTTGTGCCAAATTTAGACTTCTTTGAATTTTCTCAATGCCTGTGTAATGTCGTCTTGGCGCATAAAATATTCGCCTATCAAAAAGGCATCTACGCCTGCTTTTGAGAGATTAATTATCGTCTCTTTATCGCTTAGTCCGCTTTCCGCGACTATTATTTTATTTTTGGGGATAAGCGGCAAAAGCTTTTCGCTCAAACTCATATCCATTTGAAATATCTCAAGATTTCTATGGTTAATGCCGATAATATCTGCTCCTGCAGCGACAGCTTTTAAAAGGTCTGTTTTATCATGTATCTCTACAAGCGCCTCAAGTCCCAACCTTCGCGTAAATTCAAGCAAAGACGAAAGCGATTTTTTATCTAACGCTTTGGCTATCAACAGTACAAAATCAGCCCCGTATACGCTTGCTTCCAAAATCTGATATTCATCAATAATAAAATCTTTTCTAAGCAGCGGCGTACTAACAAAACGGCGTATTTGCGTCAAATACTCAAGACTGCCTTGAAAAAAGTGAGGTTCTGTTAATACCGACAATGCATCCGCACCGCCCGCCTCATATGCTTGCGCTATCATTATCGGATCGAAATTTTCTCTGATGACGCCTTTGCTGGGGCTTGCTTTTTTTACCTCTGCAATAATGCGGTAAGGGTTTTGTGCAGTAGCACGGAGGTATGGCTTTACGTCGCGCGGCGCAAAGTTGTTATATGCAAGAGAACGCCCAAGCCATTCCATCGGAAAATCTTTTTTGCGCTTTTCCAAATCTTCTTTTGTTTTTTTGATTATCTCATCAAGTATCATTCTGTTTCCGTATTTTTAATTTCGCACAACTTCATCGCTTCAAAATGCTCCATTACTTCTTTATCATTCAACTGTTCAAGTACTTTTTTCATAATTTCTAAAGCCTCTTTGCATCTGTTCTGTTTGTAAAGTCCCCATGCAAGAGAGTCCTGATAATACGGCGAATCCGGCTCTAATTTCAGCGCTTTTTGCACAAAATCTATCCCTTTAACGATATCTACATCATGGTTTATTAAAAGATAACCGTAATAATTTAAATACAAAGCATCGCTCTCGTCAGTGATATAACGTTCAAATTTTTCGGATACAGACTGCAAAATACTGCTTTTATTCTGCGCGCCTTCGTATTCATAAATCGCCATTTTCAGCACATATTCGCCGTTATTTGTCTCTTTATAGAGTGTATCGGCCAATTTTATCGCTTTATCATACTGCTTTTGAAAAGTATACATTTCTATCAAAATGTCCTGATTTGAACCGCTTTTTTCCAAAAACTCCACTGCTTCGTTCTGCTTATTTTGAAACATCAATATCTCAAAAATCTTTTGTGCTTCATTACTATCTTTGAAAGCCGCATAGAGTTTTTTATAAACATTCAAAACGCCGTCTATATTTTTCTCTTTACCGTAAATATCTATGAGTTTGTAACAGACCAATCTTGTACATCCGTTTAATCTTGCATAAGTTTCAAGCTGCGCCAACGCCTTGGAAGTTTGATTGAGCTTGATATATAACTCCGCCATTTGTATCAAAAGATGTTCGCTCGCTTCAAGGTTATATGCCCCTTCAAAATATTTCAGCGCCATATTGTATCGCTGTTGATAAAAGTATATCGCACCCAAAAGCTGCATATTTTGCGCTGTTTTTTCGTGCTTTACAAGCTCTTCTGCAAGCTTCAATGCTTCCGATATATTGCCCTCATTGACAACCAATGCTATATTAAAACGGTGATAATCGCTGTCTTTGGGATACTCCTCAAGTCCTTTTTTAATTAACGGTTTCGCCTCATTCCAATTGTTGACGCCTAAAAAAAGTTGTATGGAGTTTTTAATATATATCTCATCGTCAGTCTTATTGTAAAGCTCTTTGTAGAGCATACCTGAAGTGTTGCCGTCGCCTCTTTTTTGTGCGTCCAAAGCCTGCAGTATTAAAAAATCTTCACCTTTAAATCTCTCTTTTATGCCGCTTTGGTTGGCAAGACATAAAACAGACAGTAAAATTACAGCGGCAATATACCTATACATTCTTCCTCCAATTCTTCTTTTGCGCAATAATCCCAAAAAGGGAAACTTCTGCATTGCGAAGGCCGTGCACCGTAAGCTTTACATCTGTAATTTTCAGTATCAAACAGCACACACGCAAAACCATCTTGAAACGGTATTTCTTTAAGAGTATATCGAAAACCAATTTTGGAGAGATATTGTAGTATAAAATCTTCATTTTTTATCTTTAATAATGATGCGAGAGCTAAAATTTCACTCTTTTGCACCCAGATGTATCCGCTTTTACCAGTACAACATTTACCTTTGCATACAATGCAAGCGTCCGCATCAAAAGCATAATCAAATCCCTCTTTTTTGATTATTCGCAATTTACACTCCTGCTATCGGCTCTTTTAAAAATATCTTTTGCCTTTTTCGCATAATTTTCCCCGTCAAATACAAAAATCGGCGGATGGATTTTAGCATATGATTTTGAATCTTTTTTTGCATGAATGAGTACTAGCAAAGCTTCCTTGCCTTCTCTTGGGTGAATAAAACATATATCACAAATTCTAATTTTTGCAGTTACGCAAGCGATAAATATATCCTCCAGTTGTCTTGCGTCATAACAGAATATAAAAGAGCCTTTTTGTTTTAGATTTTGCCAAACGCTGTTAAAAAGAGTCTTTAACGGCAGAAAGTCTGAATAACGACTTATTAAAAGCCTTTTATCTTCGCTTTTTTTTGTAAATTCATTATAAAACGGCGGATTTGATACAATAAAATCAAACTTTTTATTAAAATCATACTTTGTAAAATCACCCAAAATAAGTTCTGCGCTCAAAGCATTGAGATTTTTGTTTTTATCTGCTAAAAAAATATGCTCATTTTGTATGTCTATCATACTCAAATCAATGGATGGAAAATCGCGCTTTAGCAATAATCCTAAAATGCCGCATCCGCATCCGACATCAAGCACATCTCCTTTTGGTCGAAAATTTCGCGCAAAATCATATAAAAACATTACATCACTTGTATATCTGTATCCATCTTTATATTGGTAGAAATCCATCAAAAACCCTTCTTAAAATGAAAATAGTACCATTTTTTTGTTTAGCGGTAAATTACACCTGTATCGGAATTTTGCCTAAAATTAGCACTCTTAAAGAAAGAGTTTGATATACTATTAACTTTTTAAAAATTATAAGGAACCGTTTTGAGAAGTCATTATTGTGCACATTTGAGTGAAAACGATATAGATAAGGAAGTGGTACTTTGCGGCTGGGCAAACAGTTACAGAGACCACGGCGGCGTTATTTTTATAGATTTACGCGATAACACAGGACTCATACAGCTTGTCTGTGACCCAAAAGACAGTATAAACGCCCATAAAATCGCATCCGGCGTTAGAGACGAATATGTTCTTAAAGCCATAGGAAATGTTAGATTAAGAGGCGAAGGACTTACAAATCCAAAACTAAAAACAGGCAAAATTGAAGTTATCGTCAAAGAGCTTATTATAGAAAATCCAAGCGAACCGCTGCCATTTGTTATAGCAGACCCAAATGTCGGCGAAGAGATACGGCTTAAATATAGATTTTTAGACCTTAGAAACCCAAAAGCATACGAGACTTTCAAGCTGCGAAGCAAGGCTGCCGTTGCGGCAAGAAATACTTTGGACAAACTTGGATTTTTGGAAGTTGAAACACCTGTGCTTACAAAAGCGACACCGGAAGGCGCAAGGGATTATCTTGTTCCAAGCCGTATATATAACGGTGAATTTTACGCCCTGCCCCAATCCCCGCAGCTTTTTAAACAGCTTTTGATGTGTTCGGGATTTGACAGATATTTTCAGATAGCAAAGTGTTTTAGAGACGAGGATTTAAGAGCCGACAGACAGCCTGAATTTACGCAGATAGATATTGAGATGAGTTTTTGTGAGCAAGAAGATATCTTGGATGTTGCGGAAACACTTTTAAAGGATATATTCAAAGCATGCGGACATGAGATAAAAACCCCGTTTCCAAGAATGAGTTTTAAAGATGCTATGGAGACTTACGGTTCTGATAAGCCTGATTTGAGATATGATTTGCCGATGGTTGAAGCGGCGGATTTGTTTTTGGACTCAACAAATGAAATTTTCAGCTCTATAGCAAAAGATACAAAGAAAAACCGCATTAAAGCTCTCAAAGTCCCAAAAGGCGATACATTTTTTTCCAGAAAACATCTCAAAGAGTTGGAAGAATTTGTAGGTAAATTCGGCGCAAAAGGGCTTGGATATTTTCAAATGAAAGAAGATGGACTCAAAGGTCCGCTTTTGAAATTTATGAGTGAAACATCAATCAATGAATTGATTAAAAGGACAAATTTAGAAATTGACGATATAGTTTTCTTTGGAGCAGGAGCTAGAAAAACCGTTCTTGATTATATGGGAAGACTTAGGATTGAGATAGCAAATAGGCTAAATCTCGCAAATCCTGATGAACTTAACTTTTTATGGGTTCTTGATTTTGAAATGTTCGAAGTGGATGAAGGAAAGGTCAAAGCTATGCATCACCCTTTTACGATGCCGCGCAACATAGACGCACACGAGCTTGAAAATATAACCTCCATCGCGCACGATGTTGTTTTAAACGGTGTTGAACTTGGCGGCGGAAGCATTAGAATCCACAAAAAAGATATTCAAGAGAAAGTATTTAAAATTCTTGGAATTTCAAAAGAGGAAGCTGAAGATAAATTCTCATTTCTGCTTGATGCCCTAAAATACGGCGCGCCGCCGCATGGAGGAATCGCTATAGGATTTGATAGACTTATAATGTTATTAACCAAAAGCGAAAGCATACGTGATGTTATAGCATTCCCAAAGACACAGCGTGCACAATGCCCTTTAACACAAGCTCCAAGTGTGGTATCACTAGAGCAGCTTCGTGAACTTGGCATAAAAATTCGTGATAAAAAGGAAAAATAGATGAAAAAACTTTTTTTAATTATAGGAGCGCCCGGCAGCGGCAAAACAACAGACGCCAGCATTATTGCGCAAAACAACAGCGATAAAATCGTCCATTTCTCTACAGGCGAACTGTTGCGCGCAGAGACAGAGAGCAAAAGCGAACTTGGAAAAACGATTAGCGATTACATATCCAAAGGCAATTTAGTACCGCTTGATATAGTTATAGATACAATCATCACCGCTATTAAAAATAGTCCAAAAGATGTTATTTTGCTTGATGGTTACCCACGCTCTGTAGAGCAGATGAAGAAGCTTGATGAGATTTTGCAAAGTGAAGATACAATAAAACTTGTCAATGTTATAGAAGTAAGCGTCAGCGAACAAGTTGCCAAAGAGAGAGTTTTGGGACGAAACCGCGGCGCAGACGACAATGAGAGTGTTTTTTATAATAGAATGAGAGTTTATCTTGAGCCGCTTGGCGCGATACAGAGCTTTTATACGACTAAAAGAGCATTACAAAAAATCAACGGCGAGAGAGATATAGACAGTATCGTCAATGATATGGAAACATTTATAAAATCACGAATTTAACTTAAATAGAGGAGTCAAGATATGAATATAAGTAAAATTCCGGTTGGCAAAAATCCGGATAAAATAAATGCTTTGATAGAGATACCTTACGGTTCTAATATCAAATATGAGATAGATAAGGAGAGCGGCGCTGTTTTTGTTGACCGCGTGATGTATTCTGCCATGTTCTATCCGGCAAATTACGGTTTTGTGCCTAACACTTTAGCAGCTGACGGAGACCCTGCAGATGTTTTAGTTTTAAATACATATCCCCTGCAAGCAGGCTCTGTGATACCCGTAAGATTAATCGGCGTTTTGATTATGGAAGATGAAGCTGGAATGGACGAGAAACTTTTAGCAGTTCCTGTAAGCAAAATAGACCCGACATTTGAAGGAGTTAATTCGCTTAATGATTTACCAAAAGCTACTCTTGATAAGATCAAAAACTTTTTTGAGACATATAAAATGCTAGAACCCAATAAATGGGTAAAGGTAAAAGATTTTGCAGATAAAGAAGCTGCTGTTGAGATTTTGGAAAAAGCTATTAAAAACTATAAAAGTTAATCTCAAATTATCTTCCCCTGCACTAAAAAGCAGGGGATAAATTATTCCCAATAAAGTTTAGGATAACTGTTTGCCGGTATCACCCAAGCTTTATCGCCTATTCCAATTATAACTATATTTCTACCACCAAAATACCAATCAAGACCGTTTAAGTATGTTGCCTTCAACTTGAATTCGTCAACTTTTTTACCCGCTCCATCCAATCCGCCAACATCGTCTATAACAGTACCGCTGACCATCATTGTATTCAACGCAAAATTATTTAGAGTTGTAAGAGCATTAGTATCGTAGCCGATAACGCGATTGACGTCAAAAGAACCATCAACCAAAGGATTAATTGCAGCATTGTTGGTTACGGCAGATTGTTTGGCAAATCCTGCAATACCACCAACATAATCATAACCGTTAATGCTCGCCGTAGAGTAACTATAGGATATTTGGTCGGCATTAACCCTCCCCACAATGCCGCCAACATCAGTTGTCCCGATAACATTTCCTTCCGAATAACTATACAATACAAAACCACCATTAGCATATCCAACGATACCGCCTGTATTGCCGGATTTAGCTTGGATAACACCTCTTTTAGAGTAGCTTAGGATTATCTTGCCCAAATCAGTAATCCTTCCTGCAATACCGCCTACATTGCACTGACCTATAACACCGCTATCAGCTATTTTCACTCCAAGTTTTTCAATGCGACCACCTTTTATAAAGCCAAACAATCCAATATCACAATCGTTTGGTCTATTTATCCAAAGATTGCTTATTGTGTGACCATTACCATTCAAAGTTCCTGTAAATTTGCTTGAAGCATTATACCTATAGGTATCCAACCGTTTGCATCAAATCCATCATCTTTACTATCCAATGCAATATCACAGATCAATACACAAGAACCGTTAAGGTCTTCTCTTATACTATTTAAATCTTTTTGACTGCATATCTTAGTAATTTCAGAACCATACTCGTCACTATCATTATTTCCACCGCCACCTTGACAGTTTATTAAAACAAGCAGTGTAAACAACACTGTCAACAAAGCAAATAATTTTGACTATACACAGTTATACTCAAATTAACATTTGAACTCTTAAAAACATTTTATTAATGTCGTTTAAACGGTAAATCTTTATGTTTTTTAAAAACAAAGAGGCAAAAGCATGCTGCATATCTTTTCTTGTTGACATATTCTTTTTTTAGCTTGACTTCTATCGCCTTTTACAAATAATCAGCAGCTGATTTTGTATCATTTTACTTATCAACACAGTGGCGCATATCTTTTTTACATATTTATTGTTGCATGATTTTTTAAACAGTCCGTCTGCTTTTTTTGTTATCACTCTTCATAATTTTTTCAGGCTTTTTAAATTGAATCTCGCAGTGCAAGCGTCTATAAACTACGATGATATTGTCAAAATCACAGATGTGATTTTAATTATTTTTAGCAAAATATGACGTTATCCCATTGGCAATACCATTTGATAATAATTGCT